>JALLOP010000028.1 GCA_027718005.1 Patescibacteria group bacterium AH-259-L07
TAAGCCCGGACAGTTCTATTTATATAGCCAAGAATAACCAGCTGTTTTATTGTTAATAATGTTAATGTTTGCAGATAGTCACGATATTCATATTTGTGAGGGACTTTTAATACAGACTTTTCTAGGAATTTTCTATACAAATTTATTTTAGATTTATTATATTCGCGAACAGCACGGCGGATCACCTCCTCACATATAAAAGAAAACTCTTCTGACTTCAAGTACTCTTGATCTATAGATTGCTTAGATATCTTTTTAAAATCATCTCTAAGGTCGTTTATAAAATTCTCTAGTCGTTTTAATCTTAATTCGCTAGCTTTGCCAAATATTAAAAAATCTAATGTCCCTCCAATATAAGGTATTGCTAAAAGGCTTGCCCGTAGTGCGATGCTTTTAGATTTCTCTTCTACAACTCGTTTTAACAATAATTTATTATTTTTCTTGCTAATCTTTCCAAATAGCTTTTTTATTCTTCTATTCATAAACTACTTCTTACTTAATTAGAATGGATCGTTTTATGTATATCTACATAATCGCCTCTATTGATTCTATCTTGATTAATTTATCTATTTTGAAGAGATGTAATAAAATCTTCTCCGCTCTCAGATTTTATAAGCCCGTGTTCAAGAAATCTTGAAAACCTGCGTTGGCCAAGAACATTAGTGCGCCCAGATCTCGCCGTCAATCCACGTCTTTGACCAGACCATGTTAAAAATAAATAATCTGTCGGACGTGTCATCGCAACATATAATAGACGGTGCTCCTCTGATAAATCAGCGTCTTTCCTAGGAATCAAGTCATCATCAACACCCAAAACTATAGTGCCTTTTACAGTTAATCCCTTTGAGCCCGCGATACTCATAAAGCGCACTCCTTCTTTTTCTGAATTAGCTATATCTCTTCCTAAGGGTGGGATTTGGGAGAGAAACCTACCCAGAGGAATATTATGCTCGATGACATCATCTATCTTTTTAAGTAACTTTTTAAAGTCTATACCACAATCGGGCAAGAGATTACTATTTATCAATTCGGTGATCCATTCGCCCCAAGATGTTAACCCTTCCTCCGGTAAGCTAATCTGTTGCAAAAAATTATCTACCTCTCCTAACAACTGATTAGCTTCTTTTCGCCCTCGAGAAGATAAATCATTAGAGCCACTTAGTATTAAATCTCTAAAAGTAGAACCAAAATTTATATCTCGTTGTTTAGCTTTCTGGTATATAGAATCAATTAATGTTGGGCCAATATTATTGGTTTGGCTTAAAAGGTTCCACCATGCAAGAGAGTCATTTTGATTCTCAATCAACCTCAAGAAAGATAACATTCTAACAACTTCTATCTTATTTAGTATCTCCCCTAAATTGCTTGAGGAAACAGGGATTGACTCTCGCTCAAGTATTTGTTTAACAGGGGTTGAAAATGCGCCACGAAAATCAGTGCGTGATAATACCAAAATCTCTGGATATGAAACACCTCTAATATCATGTAACCATTTAATTATAGTTGCAACTCCTTTCGCTTCAGACTCATTACTCCTAAATCTTAAAAGGTTGGCAATCCCATCAGGAGCTGTATCTGCATGCCTTAAAGTCTTTGGTATTTCCCGCGTATCATCGCCAGCTATTACAGATTGCGCCCACTTAAGGATTTTCTTCCCACATCGGTGACATATAGTAAGCCGGTAATCCTTATCTGTTGAAAAATCTGATAAAAAATTTCTAATTCCTGCTGGTTCTGCATTTCGGCCAGAATAAATTGATTGATCGTCGTCACCAATGGCAAGGATATGTATACCGCGAGAAGCGAGCTGTTTTATAACAGCAAGATCGCACGCATTAAGATCTTGATATTCATCAATAATAATAAATTCATAATCTATCCCCGAAAGTATAGAATTTTTATGAAGTGCCTGCCTCAATAAATCAGGAATCTCCTGAATGAGAGTATATCCGAATATTTTCCGATGTATCTCAAATAAATCAGTAAATTGAGATTTTATTCTTTCAGGGATATCTATATTTGTACCATCTGTTAATGATTCCCATTTTGCCGACATCCAATTAATTAGTTTCTCAACAATTTTCTTTTTTAATTTTAACCTTCTTGATAAATCTTGAATAATCAATTTGTCTAATTCAAAATCTGACGGGATACGTAGTGGCAAAGGAAAATATACACAACCTGAATTCTGAAGAAGAACACCTAGAGAAAAAGAATGTAACGTATTAGGATTTTCGACTGGTATAGCAGTAGTCCCCAATTTTCTTGCAAGTTCGGCTGTTGCAGCACGTGTAAAAGTTAAAAATTTAATTTTTAATGGCTGTCCTCCAACCCCGATATCTTCATATAACTTTTTTACTAGAGCTACTGCCGTAAAGCTTTTCCCTGTCCCTGGACCAGCAAGAACACGTCCATGCTGTCCTGTTGGATGATTAATAATTTTCTTTTGTTCCTCTGTTAGATTCATAATTATTAGAATTTTCTAATCATCTACCCTTTATTAATTTTATTAAATCCTTCAGCTTTCTTTGATTTTTCATATTCTACTTGCCGAATGAAAATATCGGCCAACCTTTCGGCGGCCATATCTATAAATTTTTTAGCATCTTTTGATTTTATCTTTTGATTTGCTTTTTTACTCATTAATTTTATCAATTAATTTTACTCTAAGAGCCGTCCTCTGCCTGCGCCATCTGTCTAATAATCTCTTTACGGTAAGATTCCTCATCCATTAGAATACGTTTACTCAATCTTTCAATATATTGCATTGCCCAGCTCCCGTAAAATTCAGCTTTCTCGCATAATGCTAAGATCGGATTCAATTTTGCTGAAATCGATAGGTGACACATGAAAGTTATGAATCTGCCCTGCTCTTCCGTCGAATTTTTTAATAATTGTAATGGAGTACCCACCACCACACCACTCACCGAATGACCTATTTTAAATTCTATGAACTTATTTTTATAAACTAATCTATTATCCTCATAGTTCATATTTATCTTAGGCGGAACTGATAATTTAATCCAGGTCAATCCCTTTATTTCTTTTTCATTCATGAATTCCTCCTTGAAAGACTTTAAAACGATATTTTTATTTTTCAAATTCTTCGGTAAATCATCATATTTGATTTTAATTCCACCCTCTACAGTATTAGAGCTTCTATACCCGAAGAATTCAACTTCGTTTTTAATCTTCCATCCCGCCAAGCCACTCATTGTAGCTAAAATTGAATATTCAAATACATCCTGCATTTTATTTCTAAATTCATCACTACCAATACCCTTATCCGTTTCTATTGGTAAAATATTTCTGAATCCTTTATCTTTGCGTAGCAACTCCTGAAAACCACACCAGGCATGAAAATAAGGGGTATCCATATCTTCCATTCCTAAAATTGTTCTATTTTTCTTGTCGTATATATACATAAGTGGCAACATCACTTTCTTCTCAAAGGAAAATAGAGGGGATTTTAATATCCTCCATGTTACTAGAAAAATAAGGAGTAAAATTATTACCCATCTTATCCATAACGATTGAGTAATTGACCAATCCGTAAAAAAATTAACCAATCCTGTTATAGCCGTAATTAAAATCAATAAATCTAATATATATTTTCTTTCAAAGGATATATTTGGATTTGCCCTCATATTTTATATTTATTTCAATTAATTTTTGTGTTATTGCTCCGTTAAACTAACTTTATTTTGAGAACTCCCTCTATTTCGTAACCTCCCTATTTCATATTCCCTATTCAAAATTAAATATCTTTCTTAAAAAATCGGCTATAAATTTAAGATCTTTAATAAGCCAAGAATAATCGTTCCGATAACAAGTACAAATATCCCTATAAGTATTTGCCCCCACCATTTCTGGTGCCACTTTTCGTTAATTTCATTCCCCTTTTTTATTTTTTTTGATTGTTCTTTTTTTGTTCTACTAGTTATTTCTTTAATATCAGATGTCCGCCTTTTATTTTCTTTAATGGAAATAGCTTCTGACTTTCCTGATTCTAGCTCTTCTAAATATTGCTTTGCTTTTTCCCAATTAATATCTGAAATTAATAATCCATAATTACCCCATCTCCCTAGTCCATCATGGGATATCTTTTTAAAATTAGCTATACCCTTTGATTGTAATTTATTCAGAACTAAAATAAAATCATTATATGCTATTCCGGTATAAGCCAATTTACCAAAAGATGTTTCTACATGGTTAGTATTGCCTGGTAATAAAACCTTGAATTCTAAAATTGTTCTCAGCGCATGAATTAAGTAATTAATATTGTTGGACATACATCAATGATTTTGTTTAAGATTTTATCTTTATTGAATTACTTCAGCTGTTCTATATATCCGTCTTTTAGGTCTTTAAACCAGTGATAATAATCTTTTGGTTTTAATAAGTCGAAAGTATAATATTGTTTTAGGCCACCGCGAAATTCTTTTGGAATGTCAACTGGATTAACTTGTGTAATTTTTTTATTTAAAATTTCAAAATGAGCCTTAGCCCATTCAGCTTTTTTCGGGGTTGCCTCGTCACTATCATCATCAGATTTTATTTCAACAACCCTAATCAGAGTTTCAAGGCCTTTGTCTTGTAAATCTTTCATCTCTTTTAAACTTGGCGCATTATCTTCTTGCAATTTTTTAAATTATTAAACATTAACAGGCAAAAATCTTCTCAAAATCATTAGTCCAATATTTTTTATAGACTTCTTCCGCTTCAGGTTGGTCATCGTTATAATAAAAAAGCTCAAAAGAAGCAACTTTTTTTTCTTTTATTTTATTGTAATCCTCTTTAAATTCTTCAAACCCACATATTTTTTCTATTGGATTCTTTGTATGTTCCACTCCTTTCGGATCTATAAACTTAATGTAGTATTTATCATTCTTTTTCAACCAAAAAATAAAATCTGGATTAAAAGACCTGTATCCACCGGCATCCTCGCAAAAATATGGTATGCTAACCGCATCAATTGCTTCATCTAATTTAGAAAAATACCACCAATCATACTTCTTCAATGTATTGTTGTTTTTTTCTAAATATTCAATTAAGTCTTTGATAAAATCTATTTCACTTTCCGTCTTTATTATATGTTGAAAATATTTTGTATTTTTTCTGTGCAAAATTGGCGCATAATAATGTTCCCTTAATAAACTAAAGTCTACTCTATTCCCTATAACCTCAAATCCGGACCTCGCTTTACTTGAATCTTTAATCAGCTCTTTGTATCTTCTTTTATCGATAGTTCCCTCATCAAATAACTTATCAATTTCCTCCTCGGTTTGACGCGGCTTTAAAATCTCAGCCACTTCAACTGTCAATGTTTTAACTTCATCTTTTGATAAACTTGTTTTGACTTCTTTGTAGTGCGATATTTCACTATCAAGAATTTTTATTTTATCTATCTTTTTTGTTTTATCATTAAAAAAACTATCAGCTATTAATAAAATATTTTCAACAGACTTTTTTCTTCTTTTATCTACAGCCTTTAAATATTTTGGACTTTTAAGCTTATTTATTGTTCTTGTTTTTATCCCATTTTTTAAGAGTAATACTTTTGGACTTATATTATTTACATAATCACTTATTGTAATTTTTTCTTTTTTACCTACCCAGAATGGTCTGTCATTCAAAACGCCATCTTTAAATATTGGTATAAATATTGGCAATTCTTTTTCATTGATAGAAGCATTTTTCTTAATATCTTTAATAGTAATCCAACCTGATTCGGCTTGGTCTTGTAAGTCTTTTAAAATATTTTTAACAACTTCTTTGTTGGTGGCAAAAATAAATATGCTTTCCATTAAACCATTTACGCGGCTAATTTGATTAATTCTCTCGCTTGATAAGCTTCCTTTATTTATATTTTCAAATCTTTTTCTTTGATTTTTCAATGGCTCAATCCTAATGCCCCTGCCAATAGACTGTAATACAAACTTTTTTGCTTCTTCGCTAACACCAATATTAATAAAATTAATTATATTTGGACGATTTGTATCCCATCCTTCGACAAATATTCTACTTCCTAATAAAATATTTACATCTCCACGATCGTCGATATTCTCAAAAAAACTATCATCAATCACTTTTCCAAATTCATAACCATCCAATACATTATCTTCCCACCTTACAATATCACTCGCTACAATCAACATAAAATATTTATCTGTATTTTTTAATTTAAAGGCAAGTTCTCTAGTATTATTTTTAAACTTAACGACTTCTATATTTGATCTATTTTTAGAGTTAAATATCTGTTTAAAAAATTCTTGTTCGGTAAGATTTCTTATTTCACCTGCAAGAGAGGCGTCTAGCTCTCCTAATTGGAATAGATATTTATTGTTGTTTTCTATTTTCACCGCCAAATTTTTTTTAGCCGCCTTAAAATCAAAATTTCCGCGAGCAATTTCGGCTAATTGCGTATAAAATACTTTTAAATCTGCGTCTTCAATATTTACACTATTAGCTAATGTGATAAGCAGCGGATGATGATATAATTTTTTATTTATTTTTTTTAATTTATTTGATCTCTTTTTAATAAGCGAAAACAGAATTAAAGTTTGCGAAATAATATCTCTTTGATCATTTTCTGATAATTCGTCTCCCCTGGTGAAGCTGGCAAAATTCGAATCTGGCACATATATTTTTTTTCCATATCCCTCACCTAAGAATGTGTCAAGTTTGTAGTCAAAAACTGTTGTTACTTTATCAAGTTCGTCGGTAAATGTAGCAGAAAAATTAAACAAAAAACCATTATGTGTAAGAGCTATAAAATACTGTTGTCTCTTTGAAGTTTCTTTTTCACCTTTATGTGCTTCATCAAGTATCAAATACCAGTTGCCGTTGTTGTAAATACTATTGTGGTCAATTCTTTGGCCTTCTTTCTTTTTGGCAACAGTATCCTTATCTCCAATTACGTCAGCGCGGTAATAAAATACATTGATTTCATTTTTATTAATAAGCGCCTGTTGATTTTTTACTCTTTCCCACTGTTTTAAATTCCACATCTTGATCTTGATTTCATGCCCTTTGTTAAACTTATCTACATGTTTTTTTATTTGATTTAAAATATCTTCTTTCGGCGCTAATATCAAAACGTCCTTTTTGGGAATTAATTTTTTATTCATCAAGTTCCCCAATATTGCTAAGAGTTTAATCATCACAAGGGTTTTCCCGCTTCCTGTTGCCATCCAAAAAGAAACACGATTAAGAAAATTTCTAAAATCAATTTTATTGTCTTCCGCTTTATAATATTCAGCTAAAAATTTAAAATTTTCATTCTTTTTCTTGATGCTTAAACTATCCCTTAAATTATTATCCAATCCTTCTTCTTGATAATATTTCAAAAGTTTTTTTCTATTTTCCATAATTTTCCCGTCACCAAATCTTTTGTATGTAAGAAAAAGCGTATTAATAATGTTATCAAGCGCTTTTTTTTGATAGTCAAAAAGTTTCCAATCTGAACCAAAATTTTCCATATTTGGATATTGCCATTCAAAAGGAACTTCTAAAATATCTTTTTTATTATTAATTATTTTTTCCAGTATGACCATGTTACCAATAAATTAAATTCTGTAAATTTTTATTTTTCTCAAAATCCAAATCATTTAGATCAATCTCTGAATCATCCTCAAATACCACTCTATCTTTCAAAATTCTCTTAATCTTTTTGCCCTCAAGATTAGATACTGTTTCTGCGATATCTACATCAGGATAAAGTTTTTCAAAAATAAATTTTGCCTTTTCTTTTTTGGAATTGATTTGCATTCCATCTTTTGCCTGTTTCTCGGCTAAAGAAAAATCAATATTTTCTATTTTTTTATCAAGGGGGTTATATGCCGCTCTTCTCAATACATCTTCATGCTGTTCAAGTTCGTAATATTTAAAAAATCCACCGCCTTGCCAGTTGATATTCCTTGAAAGTTGAGGATGTCGTGGATGACCAAATACTTTAAATACTTGATCTCCAGACGATACTATTTTCATTCTTCCTAATAAACCTATCTTTTTTTTGCCGTCGTATTCATAAAATGTATTAAAATGTTCACCCATATCGACACCCAACCAACGCCGATTTAATTTGTGGGCGACCGCAAGCGATGTGCCTATTCCAGCAAAATAATCCATAACCATATCTCGCGGTCTTGTTGAGGTCTGTATCATCCGACGAAGTAAGTTCTCTGGTTTTTGTGTCTTGAAGAAAAATGATTCATTATTCCCCACTTGTGTAAAAAGAAAAGAATATATATCAGCCCAAACCATACCAACTGGATGTTTCTTATTATCAGTTACGATGTATTCTTTATAAAAATCTTTATTCCATTTCTCAATATAATATTTGTCTTTTTCGTCGTCATACATTAAATCTAACCAGCCAATTTTTAGACGTTTTTTTTCTTCTTTTTCTAAAATCACAAATACTTTCGTAAAGAAATTATTCTCATAATTTTTTGCGAAATGAAGAATATAGTTAATATTTTGTACCCAATTATTTTTTCCAGGTTTAAATCCAGTAATTCCAGAAGTGTCCCACGCGATTTCTGCTTTAAAGTTGTTTTCTCCAAAAATATTATTGAATATTAAGCGGCTATAATAATACGCATACCTATCAATATGGTAGTAGAAATTACCTTCTTTTTGTAAAAAGCCGTGTCCCAGATTAACACGGTCGTAAATAAGCGAAAGCCAACTGCTATCTTGAAATCTATCTACATAATCAAAATCTTCTCCCGTATTAAATGGCGGATCAATATAAATTGTCTGCACTTTCTCTCTATATTTAGGCAACAATGTATTAAGCGCTTGAAAATTATCCGATTTAATCAATCTGCCATCTAATTCATTATCTAAATCATCAAATAAGATTAAAATTTTAAGCTCTAAATCTTTAAAATATTTTGTGTCAATTGGTAATTTGCTCCATTTATTATTTAACTTGTCCTTTGTTAATACTTTATTTTTATCAAAATCTCTTTCAACAATTCCAAGATTGATCCACTCCGCAATCTGTTCTTTAACATTTTTATGAGAAAATATTTCTTTTATTACTACAATCCCGCCATCCTTAACTGCAACACGATCTAGGGTTATAACATAATTTGAATTACGTGCAAATTTAGGTTTAAGCCAAATTCTTTTAAGTTCGTTTTCGAAATTACCGATGTAATCAATCGTTTTATAAGCTATCTCTTTCATTTTTTTGATTCTATCTAAATCTTTCTGCTCAAACAAACTATCTAAGTCGTTTGCTAAATGTTCATATATATACAAATCAAACTGCTCGCGCAAAAAATTTTTGGCATCTTTGTGTATAAAATAATCGATTTCAGTTTGTTTTTTATAAACCCTGTATGCTTTATATATATCTTCTTCGCTTAAGTTAACCCCCTTTAACCGTAAATATTTCTCAATCTCTTTTTTACCGACCACTACTGGAATAATTTCTATTTTGGACTTAATATTTTTACCCTCTCTAACAATGAATTCTGCTTTCGCACTGCCTCTGTTTCCCTTAAAATTTATTTTTCCCAAATCAAGTCCTTTATTTTTTAAAACAATACCACTTGGTAATTTTCTAATATTATTAAATAAACTTTTAATTAATTTATCTTTGCCCTTTGTTTTTAACTTTTTCTCAAGCGCAGTATATTTATTGTCATTTTTATATAACACATGAAATTTAACTATTTTTTTCCCTTTTCTTGATTTAATTCCAGTAAAATAAAACTCTAACTCTTTTTTTTCATTTGCTTGCTTGTGTTTCAAGAGCGAAGCATCAAAGTGAAAATCAAACGCAATTTCCGGGTCACCGTGTAATTGTAAATTTTTTATTGATCTATAATTTGCTTCTGATTTTACATAATAAAGCTTTGCTGTTTTCCAAAAAAGCGTAACGTCTTCTCTTGGGTTATAAACTTTTGCATATATATTTTTATAAACCGGTGTAGAAGAAAAGAAAATAGCGCCACCATCGCTAATATATGAGTCAAAAAAAGTATAAAGCTTATCATATAAATCTTCTGGTTCATCTTTATTAAACTTTTTCTTCACGTCCGCTTTTAAATTTTTCTCAATTTTTTTAAAATACTCTGTTTTAATATTCATTAAATTTACATATCCGCTATCACCCTCAAGCTTAGCCCCCACAAATAAATCCTGAAGTATGCTATAAAATTTTTGTTCTTTATTATTCATATTATTCAATTATTTTATAATTAATATTACCTATAATTATATGCTGAATTACTTCTATACCAATTATATTACCAGCTCTTTTAATCTTTCTAGTTAACTCTAGATCTTCTTCGCTAGCCTCTACGTCTCCACTCGGGTGATTGTGGGCAACTATTATACTTGCGGCTAAATGTTCAATTGCTGGTTTAAATACTTCCCGCGGATGTACCAAATTTGCATTCAACGTCCCAACAGAAATTGTCTCTTTATGAATTAATTGATTGCGCGCGTTTAGATACAAAACCACAAAATGTTCTTTCTTGGCAGTTCTAAGTTCTTGAAGATGAGCAACTGCATCTTTCGTATTATTGATGGTTGCTAAATTACTATCTTCAACATCTAATGCTCTTTTTGTTAATTCAAACGCCGCAAGTAATAAACAGGCTTTTCCAGAACCAATCCCTTTTATTTTTGACAACTTCTCAAAATCAAGTGATAAAAGTTTTTTCTTTGGAAACTTTCTTAATATTTCTTCTGATACTTTTAAAACATTTTTTCCCTCAACCCCAGTTCTGAGTAAAATAGCCATCAATTCACTGTCTCGCAGATTTTCAACACCTTTTTCAATAAGCTTTTCACGAGGCTGTTCATGTTTTGGTAAATCTTTTATTCTAGGCATATTTATGTTAAAATCAAGTTATAATATAAGTTTAGAATAAAAACGTGTTTAAGTAAAGCGATAAAAAAAACAACAAGACGCTTAAAAAATAGCTCTGTTGTTTTTTATTTTAATATCGAGTACTTGGGTTGCTCGATACTAAAATGTGTTGGCGGAGAGGGTGGGATTCGAACTTTTTAATGTGAGACACCTTAAGGATTTTCTGGCGTTTGTTTCAATTGCTTGATTTAGGCGTCTCGGTCGGGAGTACTTTTATAAAATTTTGTGATTCTGGTATACAATGCTGGATCTAGATTCTTTATTGTATTAGCCCATTCTTTGACAGTTTCGATTTCTTGCATCCATTTTTTTTTCGATAAACTGAAATGGGCAAAGGGCAATAACCTTTCTATCTCTTCTGCCTCCAATGGAAGGTCTACTACCTCTATATATCTTTCTTTTAATAAATCGACAACTTCTGTCTCAGTTAAATTGTGACTGCGTAAATCTTTCATAGTTTGAACATAGTTTTCAATAGCAGAGAGGGGATATCCGGATAAAATGCCGGCCTCTACATCATCGTTTTTAGTAAGAGCGTTAAAAAATTTTTCCGCGCCTTCTTGAGATTGTGCTATATAAAATTTTCTTTTTTTGTCATCACTCAAACTTTCATCCTCAACAAAATAAAGCCCCATGTCGCGAATAGTATTTTGCCATTCGTTATCATACTTGTGAACATTTATATCAACCGCTTTCTTGTAGCCAGATAGTAAAAGAATAAAATCAACCTTGTCAAAATCTCTTATTGGCAGGCTTTCAATTTTTTCAATTGAAAATTTTTCTTTTCTAGGATCTAATCTTTCTTTTGGTTTTTCGAATTGATTTGGCATAATTTATACCTGTCTAGACCTCACAATCACTTCGAGCATCTCGGTCACTCGATAAAAAATATAACTGGCGGAGAGGGTGGGATTCGAACCCACAAGTCCAAAAAGGACGCTAGTTCTCCAAACTAGTGGAATAACCATTATCCGACCTCTCCCCTACTTTTTTCTCTTTTTCAATTTTTTCTCTACTTTATTTACTAATAGTGTTGTCTTTATAACAGAATCTGGGTTGAGTGATATAGAATCGATACCCTCTCTTACTAAAAACTCGGTAAAATCAGCAAAATCCGAAGGTGCCTGGCCGCAGATCCCCACTTTGCGATTATGCTTATGTGCGGTTTTGATAAGCTGGGAAATAAGCCGCTTAACTGCCTCATTTCTCTCATCAAAAATGTGCGCAACTAAATCAGAATCTCTGTCTACTCCTAAAGTTAGTTGAGTAAGGTCGTTGCTCCCCAAAGAATACGAGTCAAATATTTTGGCAAATTCATCAGCTAAAATGACATTGGAAGGAATCTCGCACATCACATATACTTTCAATGGCTTAATCCCTTTCTTTTTTTTACGCAGACCATAGGAATCAATAATGTTTAATACTTTTTTTCCTTCTTCAACAGTGCGGCAAAACGGCACCATCACAATAACATTATCAAGACCCATTTCCTTACGAACTTTTTTTATTGCCTGACATTCTAAGCCAAACGCTTGTTCAAATTCCGGACCATAATACCGGGACGCGCCGCGCCATCCAATCATAGGATTGGCTTCATCTGGCTCAAACCGCTTGCCTCCAATTAAATTCGCATACTCATTGCTTTTAAAATCTGAAAATCTGACAATCACATCTTTGGGGTAAAATGCCGCGCCAATTTTCCCAATTCCCTCAGCTAGTTTATCAACATAAAATTGCACTCTATCACTATATCCAGCAGTAAGTGTATTAATTTCATTCTTTGTTTTTTTATCCAGTTTAGAATAATACAGCAATGCCATGGGGTGAATCTTAATGTAATTGCTGATAATAAACTCTTCACGCGCCAAGCCCACCCCGTCGTTGGGGATAAATGAAAAGCCAAATGCTTGATCTGGCTCACCCACATTCATCATTATTTTTGTTTTGGGCCGTTTAAAATTTTTGATTTTTGTTTTTCTTACCGTATAAGGAATCAATCCTTTATATATACGTCCTATTTCTCCTTGGGCACATGAAACTGTTATTTTTTGTCTGGTTTTAATCACCTCTGTTGCATTGTGAGTGCCCACAATACAAGGCAATCCAAGCTCACGAGATATAATCGCGGCATGAGCGGTCCGGCCACCCGAGTTAGTCACGATCGCCGATGCCTGCTTCATAATTACGACCCAGTCAGGGTTCGTCATTTCCGTTACCAACACTTCACCGGGTTTAAATTTTGCAATATCTTTAACATGTTCAATCACATGAGCAACGCCGTTACCAATTTTAGAGCCAACTGCCGTGCCTGAAATAAGGGGTTTGCGATCAGTTTTCTTTTGTGTTAATACATACTCCTCTAACACGTCAACAGAACGTTGTGATTTTACCGTTTCTGGCCGTGCCTGAACAATATATAACCTATTGTCTTTGCCATCTTTTGCCCACTCTATATCCATTGCCCTCACATAATGGTTTTCTATGATTACTGAATACCGCGCTAACTCTAAAATCTCATTATCAGATAAGGTAAAGGTATTTTGCTTAGATTTTTTTGTTTGCACATTTTTTACTGAATGTGATCCTTTTGCTTCATATACCATGGTATATTCTTTTACACCTAATTTCTTACTCACAATAGGTTTAAATCCTTTATCCAGCAATGGTTCAAATACCATAAATTCATCAGGGCTGACTTTTCCCTGAACCACATTTTCTCCCAGCCCCCATGAAGAATTAATCACAGTAACATCAGCAAACCCAGATTCTGTATCACAAGAAAACATTACGCCAGAACAAGACAAATCAGAACGAATCATTTTTTGAACACCTACGGAGAGTGCAATACTCATATGATCAAATTCTTTTTCTTCTCGATATACAATTGCACGATCAGTAAAGAGCGATGCCATACATTTTCTAACAGCATTGAGTAATTGTTCTTTTCCTCTGATATTAAGATAGGTCTCCATCTGGCCCGCAAAAGAAGCGCTTGGCATGTCTTCCGCTGTGGCTGATGAACGCACTGCCACGTCTGTTACTTGAGAGCCATATTGCTTTGAAAGTTTTTGATATGCGGAAATAATTTCTTTCTCAAAATCTTTTGGCAATTTTGCTTGCAAAATTAAATCACGAATCTTCTTGCCACGCTCTTTTAAATCGTTTACATTCTTAACATCTAACCCGTCTAATATCGTTTTAATTTTATTCTGTAACTTATTTTCTTGTATAAAATACCAATAAGCGTGAGAAGTAGTGGCAAAGCCATTGGGAATTCTCACGCCGTATTTAATTAGTTTTTGATACATTTCTCCTAAAGAAGCATTTTTTCCGCCTACTTTAGG
>JALLOP010000029.1 GCA_027718005.1 Patescibacteria group bacterium AH-259-L07
CCTTTATTTCTTAAGCTTTAAAGCCTTCTGGAACAAGCGCGGTAAGGGTATGTTGATCAGTTAAATATTTCTGAGCTGTCTCTTGAACATCTTGCTTGGTAATTCCCTTAATATATTCAGGAGATTTTCTAAAGTCATAGGGCAGGTTATCAAACTCTTGTAAGAGTATATTTCTCGCTCGTGTTTCCAAAAGTTCTAAATTATCACAATCCACAGAAATGAGTTTATTTTTTGTTTTTCTTAGCTCTTTATCAGTAACAGGATTCATTTTTAAATCTTCAAATTCATTTAAAATAATTTCCTTGGTTTCGGTAAATCGTTTTGGATCAAATCCATAAACATAGACAAAAAAATGGCCTACGTCTCCAAAACTCGCCAGCCAGCTTCCGACTACATTACCAATATCTCGTTCTGTCCTCAATCTTTGAAACAACCGGCAAGAAAATCCGCTTGATAATATGCCATCCAATAATTTTAGTTTGTGAACATCCCGGCATCTAGCCCCCGGGACCTTAAATCCTAAATTGAGATAGATAGAATTGACACTCCCACGAGTTTCAAATTTTTCCAATGATTGATTATCCACAGCTACTTTTAAATTTTGACACGGGTATTCTCTTAGCTCAAGCTTAGCAAATGTTTTGTTTATTTCGTTCTCTAACTCCTCTTGGTCAAATTTGCCGACAACGACAATAGTCATATTATTGGGAACATAAAACCTTTGCTTAAAATTTTCCAACTCCTCTTTTTGTATAGCAGCCATAGATTTTTCTGTTCCGGCAATCGGTCTTTGAAAGGACGTTCCCTTAAATAGAGTGGGGAGAAAAATATATCTATACACGTACTCACGTGGACTCTCAATGTCACGGCGAATCTCAGTTAAAATTTCCTCTTCTCGCTCTCGCTCAAACTCATGCTCATCATATTCAAAATTAGTTGCTGCCTGATAGAAAATTTCTAGAGCTTCGCTAATTTTATTCGGGAGTGATCTGGTATAAAAAACAGTTCTCCTTCGACTCGTAAAAGCCTTGAGTGAGGTTCCGGCAGCTTCCAGATCTTCAACAATCTGTTTGGCAGATCGGTATGGATTACTTTTAAACAGCATATGCTCATTAAAATGACTAGCGCCATTAAGCTGATCATTTTCATTGACCGATCCTACCCCAACTCCTACAAAAAGGACGGCCTTCTCAGCATCGGATCTTTTCTCAGTTAAGAGAACAAGACCATTTTTAAACTCTTTCCTTTCTATTCCTTGCATAGTTCCTCCGTGTTGTAACGAACAATCGTCAAATACAATTATTAGTATATTAATTTCAAAAATATATGTCAATACCTAATTAAAAATGTCTAATTAAAAAATGCTCCTCGTATAGGGAGCAGCTCAAACTATTTTCCCCTAAAAATATTCTTATTTCAACGCCTTTCGATACATAAAAAAACTAATAAAGCCTAAAATAACTGAAGCATAGAGTACATATTGTGCAATGATTGGCAAGAGCGGCTGTGATACAACCGCATGTAATAAAAGAAGGCTAACGCCTACGGACTGCAAAAACATCTTATACTTGCCCGGTCTTACGTGCTCAACTACATAACGCTTTTCCTGATACTTTTTAATATATACACCAACCAGAAGGAATGTCTCAGGAATTAACATTGCAACAAATACATGCCAATGAAGATATTGCAATACTACCACTGCTGCCGTGGTAAAAATCAATAACTTATCAGCAATAGAATCATAAAACCTTCCCCAGTCAGTAATTTTATTTTTTGTCCTCGCCAGCGCCCCATCAACTGCATCTGAGAGAGCTGCTACAATAAAAAGTCCTAATGCAATATCATAACGATTTAATGAGAGAAACAAAATAATAAACGGTATGCTCACAAACCGAAACATCGTAATCTGATTGGGCGTAATCGGATCAGGAAGAAACTTTAAAATTGTTGCCGCAATTAATTTGTCGAGCCATTTACCTTTTTTTTCCATGCGAGAAAAATTAATGTGCGAGAATTATTTATAATTCGAGCAGTCTCGCGACTTACATCGCTCACATTATTATAGCCATAAATATAAAAAAGGGCAAGTGCCAGACTTGTCTCATGCAAGATGAGCGTGAAATAGACCCCGCTTTCTCACGCAAGATGAGCCCCAAATGTGGGAACTCACCTTGCGTTGTTGTGTGAGTTGTGGATAATTGAAATATGGCTATACATATGCGCAGAGCATAACTCAGAGTTGCACGGTGTGAAATGACAATCGATTATTGTACCCGCAAGAGAAATATTCTCTACGTAAGGGGTTCCCCCGTACGTGTGTGAAAAAAGGAAAAAGACAGTCCCGAGGACTATCTTTTCTTTTGAAAACGTGTTTTGTTTCGCTGTTATGCTATCGCATTTTTATGAATCCAGTACGCGCCATCAATATTATACCTCCTAAAGTAAAGCCTATACCTGAAGGCAGTAGGACTGTAAACAAGGCAGAAAATGATTCTGTTGGTTCTTCTTTTTGGTATTTTTCTGCGGCGAACGCGGTGGACGCAAGGGCGAGCGCGGCGATCACGGCGGACCCAACGGCATACGCTGCGGACGCAGCGACGAGCGCAAGGGCGAGCGCGGCGAACATGGCAGCGAGCGCGATGGCGGGATTTGAACGGGCGAGCTCTTCGACAAACACGAAAGCGAAAGCGGTGATCACGGCGAACGCAAGGGCGAGCACCATATCCTCAGTTACCCTATAAACAATCAGCGCAATAACTGCCTGAACACTGAAAATAATCGCATTGTGTTTCCATGCTTTTTTAAACATTGGTTGATTCCTCCTATTTTTTTTTGTATTGTGAAATAACCACTATTACGTAATCTTATCATATATTGTAACATATTTAATTTTTTTTGTCAAGAGCAATGTGGTTACAATGTGGTTACATTACCAAATTCAATGTGTACCTGAACTATCATCGTCCGTGTGGCTTTGCAACTGTTATCACAGATAAACGATGAAAACAAAAGAAAACGTATCCTCATGACCAGTACCAAACGCCGTATGAGCAATTGAAATCATTAAAATATGCAGACAGGTATTTAAAAAAGGTCATGACTTTTGAAAAACTTGACGTCATTGCTTCTCAATATAGTAACAACGAGTAGGAAATCTGACGTCTAATCTGTATGAACTCAATCGTGCACTTAAGTAATATCTTGAAACGTTTAACACATTTAGACCACATCAAGCACTGAATTGCCTTACGCCCATAGAGTATTATATTACTCGTTTTGTTAAGAATTAAGGTGTACTACTATGGGTGGACTTGTGCAGGGGAGACAAACACGTTTGCGAACTATCAATAAGCTGTGTTTTTAATTATATACTCTAACAAATCTCTTGGGAATAAAGAGGGCTTTTCTGCCAAAGCTTGCTGATAAAATACAGTTGATGGAGTTAAAGCGGGCAGAGTGTTAATTTCAATAACAAGTATATTCCCGGTATCAACGTGAACGAATATATCAATACGCGAATATCCCTTAATGCCCACTGCTCGTGCAACTGCTTCTACCCGGTTTTTTATTTTTGCAATAGTTGATGACTTGATCACTTCTTGTGGCGGCGGGGTAATATTTATACCAGTACCTCCTTGAAACTTTTCTTCAACCGTTAATACTTCTCCTTCAGCAATAGTAATGCTTGGATTAAGCGCTTTAATCTTTTTATCTTTTTCAATAATACCAATTGTTGTTTCAATCCATCCGCTGCGTGGATAGTATTTTAATTTATTACCTCTTACTCTCAAAACATCTGTCTCAATATATTTCTCAAAAATCAAATCTTCTGACATTATAGTTGGCATTTCGATATGGTCCAATTGTTTCCGGAAACTATTTTTTGGGATAAAAGGAGCCGCAGAGGCGAGAAAATCTAGATATCTTTTGAGATCATTGGAGGAATATAAATGCACCACCCCTGAAGAACACCCATCTGCACGCGGCTTAACAATTAATGTCCTCGCCGAAAGTTCTTTGCACGCTTTCCTCCAAAAACCTCTTATCTTATTGTCTCCAAATTTCGTTAATTCCACAGTTTTCACAAGTTGGCATGGAATTGAACCTACGCCTTCGATCTTCAAATTTTTAATAAACTGTGAAGTTGCCCACTTGTCAATGCAAAGACGCGAAACATCTTCGCCAGGACCGTTAAATTTAACTCCTTTTTCAGTAAGCAGTTTTTGAATATTCCCGTTTTCTCCATCACCCCCATGGAGTGCAATAAATATAAACTCAGAGTCTTTAATAAATTCGCTCATCGTTAATTTCTTTGGCTCAAAAAATTCTGCATGGGGTTTACTACCTAAGAACCCCAGTCTAAATCTTGCTCTCTGTTCAAAATCATTGAACTGCTTCATGGATAGGTAATAATTTTTACAATTCTCTATAATCTCCTCCACGGTATGGTTCAACGCTAAATGATATGGCAGCTGCCACACACCCCCTTTCGTATCAAGTAGATAGGGATGCGGTTCGTATCTTTGTGATCTTCGCAACTTCAACCAAACATTTGTTCCACTCATCAGTGATACTTGCCTCTCTGAATTGTCGCCTCCAAAAATAATATGCACAGGCTTACGTTTTTTGTGTTGAGAAAGGCTCTCTTTCGGAAATTTAATACCATAACGACGGCACGCATTTTGAAGGATATGTCTTAACACCTCAGAGTGTGTCATGCCTACACGGGAAGCTTGCTGAAACAAAAAACTATTTTGCTCCATTCCGCTTACCGGATTAAAGTCACAAAACCATATATTACCATTAGGCAACATCCATCCATCAAATCGTGAAAAATCTCGCATGCCAAATAATGCAAACAGTTGTTCTGCTTGAGTCTGAATTTTTTCTATGGTGCTGGCATCGAACCTTGGCGGGCAGTGCCATATTACTTGACGTGTGGGAAGATATTTCTTTCGGAAGTCAAATATTTGATTTTCAGTGTAGTCGGTTTCAATTTCCGTTGGCGGCAACGTAACAGGGAGCCCAAAACGATTTTCCAAAATAATCGCCGTAAACTCTATCCCCTGGGCAAATGGTTCGATCACCACACGCGTATCCATGCGTTTTGAAAAAAGTAACTGTGCTTTCTCTAGCGCCTCCTGAGGTGAGGAAACAGAAAATACACCTATACTCGAACCTCCGCTTGCTGGTTTTACCACCGCGCGCCGAATCTTATGTTTGTTAAAAAACGTTTGTATAATCTGCCTGTGATCATTATGGTATATTTTTAACACTACTGAGGGCAAGGTAAAAAAACCGTGTTTTTTAAGATAATAATTCGCCTTAAATTTATCAAACGCATATTTACATGTTTTTGAGCTTGAGCCCACAAATGGTATATCATGTTTTTCAAAAAAACGTTGAACCCCTCCGTCTTCGCCATACGGTCCATGCATAACCGGGAACGCAATCGCAACGGTCCTTAAAAGGTCAACAAATTTTTTTTCTGTTAATGGTTGTGCGGTTTGATGAAGTTTAAAATCAAAATCAGAAGGTGTATTAGAATATAATTGAGCTGGTGATATTTTATATGGCTTTTTTTTAAAATCTAAATAAATAGGTACTATTTCAATATCATCCGAGCTCAGATGATCAAGCACTGATCGAGCTGAATTTAATGAAATACCCCGTTCTAATGACGGACCACCACATAATAGTGCTACTTTCATAATATTTTGCAAAAAATAAAAGTATTATTACCCTTTATTTTAACTAAATAATTCCCTTTTGTCAAAAATATTGCTGTGGATATTAAAAAGTTTGCAAATTTTTGTTTTAAAACAAAAGCGCAGCAATTAATGCTACACTTGCTTGTCTTTCAAATATTAGATAAACGACCTTGCCCCCATGCTTTTTCAAATTTTGGTGTATCAGAATTAGTCAACATATACTCTTTTTTCTCTATCAAATCTTGGGGATGCAATAGCGAGGAGCGTAAGACCTTTTAAATTCTTATATTTTGTCCCCTTTGGTAAGACTAGGCAATCTCCTTTTTTAATACGATATTCTTTGTCGCTCATTACACAGGTGCCCTTGCCCTCGAGAACATAATACACAACATTGCTTTCAGCATCATATCCTAGTCGTATATCATCGCTAACCTTTCGTACCTTAGCCATACTAAAATATGGCCACTTATCAGTATTTAAAATATGCACGACCCTTGTAGCGCCATAATCTTTTTCTTTAAGACGTTCTGATCTAATAATCTTTGGTTTCATATATAACAAATTAATAAATAAATTAACATCGGGTACTAATTTTATTTGTTAATTTTGTTCTAAAGGATAAAAAAATTAAAAATAACAATACTGTGGTAACGAGTTCGCATTTTGAAAAATATGAGATGGGGCATTTGATGTTTAATTTATAGGGGTAAAGCAGATAAAAATATGAGTTATCAAGTAAATCTATAATTAAATGACTCAAATATCTTTGCCGCGTCCTTTTTTTTAAAAAGCATTTCATACACTGCTTTGAAAATAGGAAATTCATCTACCACATTATTTTCTTGTAAAACCTCATATACCTCTCGTGCCGTTCCTATTCCCTGTGATTTTTGTCCCTTTAAAACCTCTTTTTCCAATGCTTTAATAGAAAAGCTGCCTGTCTCTTTCCATTTTTTTCCCAGTGCTACTCCAAGCTTTCTGTTCCTTCCTTTTTTACATGACACTGCTAAATCACCCTTGCCGCTCGGACCATCAAAGACAGACGAATCAGTAACATGTCCTATCGTCGTTCCAAATCTTTTCATCTCAATTCTGCCTTGCTCAATAACAGATTTCTTTCTATTAAGATCCAGACCTTCTGTAATGCCTGCGGCAAGAGCAATAACATTTTTTAACGCACCGCCAAATTCAATAGCGGCAACATCACGGGTAAGCTCAACTTTGAAATTCTTATTGTTGAAAATATCATACAAACGTTGTTGTGTTTTTCGCGACTGAGAAGCAATAACGGTAAGGGCCGGAATATCGCTCGCAACGTCGTTTGCAATATTGGGTCCAGATAATGCAGCAATCTGTGATTGTCCTAACGATGTTTCTTCCCGAAAGACCTCAGTAAGTCTTTTCAAAGTCTTCTTTCTCTCATCAAATTCAATTCCCTTTGAAAGAGAAACCATTATAACACTGTTTTTCTGCTCTTTGGTAAGATATTTTGCTATTTCTTTGCTTATCCTTCTATAGAACTCATGCGGAACCACCATAACAATGACACAAACACGTTCAAGCACTTTTCTTAATTCAGGAATAGCTATGATGTTTTTGGGCAACCTAACGCCGGGAAGGTATTTTACATTGACATGTTCTGTATTTATGATATCAGAAAGCTTTTTCCCCTTAATAATTTCTTCATAAAGCCAGAGCGTGACATTTTTATCATAACCTTTTAGCTCTTTTTTGCTTATCAAATTATTGGCTATAAGCCGCGCTATTGCAGTGCCCCAATTGCCTGCGCCTATTACTGAAATTTTTTTTGTCTTCATCTTAAAAACGTCAAATAAGTCTATTTTTAGGACATGTGCCTCGCCCTTTCGGGCTCGGCACACAACTAATTTCGGAATCTTGGGAAAATCCTCTTGGGGAGGTCCGACCTCTTATTTTAAAAATGCGAGGTCGGACCTCTGTAAAGGATTTTCCAAATTCCTCAATTATAAAAGAAAAAATATTAAAAATAACAATACTGTGGTAACGAGTTCGTATTTTGAAAAATATGAGATGGGGCATTTGATGTTTAATTTATAGGGATATAATGGATAAAAATCAGAGCTATCAAGTAAATCTAAAATAAGATGGGCTAAATAGCCCAAGCATATCACAAACCCTACCTCATAATTGACAAGTATCCCAATAATTGAGATAGCAAACCACATAAAAAAACTATGCAAATAATTTCTCTGATTACCGTACGGATCCTCAGGCCTTATTATAGTTTTCCATAACTTTTTCAAATCAAAAATAATGCCGTGCTTTATAAAAGGAATTATATGATCAATGTCAACGAGTATTGCACTGGCGAGCGCAACAGGATAATTGCCAGTAATTTTTCCTACAATTAACCCTGCGGCTATATGTGCGCCTAAAGACATGGTATTAATAAATCAAATTATCTGTTCAACTTACTTTCTCATAGTATACCATGCTAACACAAAAAGTCGAGACATATCGTACTCGACTCTTTATCTCTAAGATCTCAAAAAAGATCAGTCCATGGACGAAGAGATGCCTTCTCGCCCGAACAACATTTTGGACATTTTTCAGCACTATAGATTGGGATATCAACCTGGATTGATGAAAAAAATCTTGAGCCATACCGCTCTTCAAGCGCCTTTACATTCCTCGTCGTACCTTTAGCAAAAACTGCTCGTGCACTCACTTCTCCTCCGCGTTGTGTAACAAACTCTGGCAGCCTTTTGCCAACACAATTTCCCTGCTGAGTTACGCCATTGAAAACAAGTACGCGATCACCTGGTTGTATATCTCCCTTAACTAACGTGTTGCCAAAGCGACCAGTAGGTAAATACTCTAATAGCGCATACGGAATATCCAATTTCTGCGCAAGTATTTCAACAATCTCTATCACGCCAGGCTGTACTGGAGCAAATATCACATCACAATAATTAATATTCGCTCGTATATACCATTCCCGGGTAATACCTGCAATCAAAGTCGTAAGCTCATGATATTGCGCCAAAGGTTCGATTGAAAAAAACCTTAAAAGATGGGATCTGTTCTCGTCAGCTGGATACTGAACATGGCATTCTTTAAAAAATACTCCTGGAATACTAAGTAATGTGTCAATATCTTTCGATGAATACCAGGTAGAAACCTGTATATACTCATTGTAGCGCCACATCTCACTGTTATATGGAAGCATTGAACTCCTCCTTTCGCCTCATTCCGAAAGATCTACTATAAGAATACCTTATCCTAACGTATTTGTCAACAGTTTGGTTTTTCTTGGTTTTTCTCGGTTTTGGTTTGGTTTTGGAATTCATGTGCGAATGAGTAACTTATGGGCTTTTGCTTCTTTATTTTTGGTAAAAATTCTTTTTTTTAAATAACAGTGGATAACTCGCCCTGTGGATAACTCGGAGACACTGACATAATTTTAAACTAGTTTAAAATTATGAATGAATAATAATAGCTCCTTAGAAGGGAGGACGAGGTGAGTACAACCAAAAGTATATCAGAGGACGTATTAGAGAAGATTAGAGATAGATTAGGCACCGAAGAGGAAATACAAAAGATACACAGAGAAGACGGCAGCTATTGGGCAGCGGAAGGTTGCGAGTATACCCTTAAAGATGTTGATAAACTTTTAGAGAATGTTCAATTATCTTCTGGTCAGGACAATACCCTAAAAGACTGCGTGATGTTAATGAATAAATTTCATGAAGAGATGGAAAAATACGGTGATAATGTAATGGCACGCAGAGCAATACTCATAAATATACACCGCATGTTTGTAAGTATAGTCACAGAAGGTAAAAGTTTTTCAGATGTATATTCCGCAACTGTTGAAGAATTATCGTGGACTGAAAGTTAAAAGGATATTAGCAAAAAGACCTGGAATAAATCTAGGTCTTTTTATAATCGCCACAGAACAGCAATTTTAAACATAAATTGATTCTCCGACCCCACCAAACAGATTCTTATATCGTCCATCCCGCTTTTTATTTTCTAAAGTAAAAGACCGTTCTCATAAACGGCCTTTCTCTATTGCGTAAAAACACTTTTGAAGTGATCAACTGGAATAACCTTCCCGTTTTTAAAAAAATTGTAGAGTGTTCTCCCCACCAATATTCCTACCAATCTTCCTTCACCATCGTAAAGAGCACTCCCAGACATACTCTGCACAAAAGGAACTCTACTTTTAACCAATAAATAAAAACTGTGACAAGGCCACCATTCTCCTCGATCAAATCCAGTCAACCATCTAAGAATTACCCTTAGTAAATACGAAGTTGGCTTTGTAGCTACTGTCTCAGATATTACCCCGCTATAGGGCACGATTCTCTCTCGAAAAGCTGTATTAAATCCAAAAACCACTATACCAGTATCCACAGAAGCATGTGGTGCAAGGCGAGGTACAGGAAAGCTATGGTTGGGCACTTCTAATAAGGCTACATCCATGTCTGACAATACTTTGGATACCACCCTCTGAGCTGAAAAACGCTGATTTTGCCATATAACCTCGAGATGCTGCTTGCCCCTTCCTTCAACACAGTGACGAGCAGTCAAAATATGGGTAGAATCAATTACCACACCGCTGACCAAGCTTACGTCTTCGCCAGTACCTCTTCGTATGGTAATGCAGCGTACTTTGGCTTGAGCAACAACATCACTTAAAAATTCTTGATGCACGTACTCAGGTTCTAAACTTGACCATCGTGCTCGAGCGACCCCCTCTACAATGTCTAATGCAAGTTACAAGAACAAGCATATAAACGGCAACCATGCTAACTTTCTCATAAACTCCTCCTTGTTTCAAAGATCATACCTCTTACTAGAATAGCTCATCTAACGTGATCTGTCAATCAATCCTTATAGCATCCTCAAAGATGCGGGTTGGGTTGAGTAAATAAAAAGGATTGATATACTTAAAATCAAGTCTAATGCTAACGTTAGAGACAAGAATTGAAACAGTCAAAAAATTTTTAAAAATTAATGTATAATGAGGATAAACCTCACTATAGCCAAAATATATGGAGCAGAAAATTTTAAAAAAAGTTGAGGACAATGCTGCAAAGCTTGAAAAAATTTATACATCTGTTGAAAAGACTAGAAAGTATTTTCTCTGGATGCTTATCATCAGTATCGTTGTTATTGTTTTGCCATTGATTGCATTGGCTTTTATCGGTCCGTGGCTTATCAGTAATATTACTTCATTGTATAGTTTCTAATATTCTATAGGGATAGAGAGATCTACCACTTTTTCACAAATTCAAATCCATAATACCCTCTTAAACAGGTTCGAACATCGTTCGACTTGAGGAGTTTTTTATTTTTGGGGAAAAGTGGGATTGACAAGAATAATATTTTGTGTTATTTGTTAATTAACACTTAAATTTGTTTTACTAAAATAAAATCACGCTATGAACAAGCACATTGAGGTAGATCCAAAAATTATGGTGGGAAAGCCGGTTATCAAGGGTACGCGAATTCCGGTCTATTTGATATTAAATCTCTTGGCAGCTGGTTACACGTTTGAAAGAATTATAAAAGCATATCCAGAGCTTAAAAAACAAGATATCAAAGCTGCTTTAGAGTATGCCCAAGCTCTTACCAGATATGAAGAAGTGATAACTCCGAAGGTGGTTATGCAATAGTTTATGCTGAAATTTTTATTAAATGCGAATATTTCTCATGAAACAGCTGATTTTTTAAATTCGTTAGGCTACGATGCGAAAACCGTAGCTCAATTTAATTTAAGAAGAGCAGATGATAGTGCAATTGTTACGAAAGCAATTAAAGAAAAGAGGATTATTATAACGTTTGATTTAGATTTTGGAGAAATTTTTTATTTTTTAGCAAAGAAGAATCTCGGGGTTATTATTTTAAAATTGCGAGACCAAACGGTTGAATCAGTAAATAAAACGTTACGCTGGCTTTTAGAAACCAAGATTTTAGAAAAGAAAAAATTTAAAAATGCCTTAATAATAGTGGAGGAAAGAAGAATTAGAGTAAGAAGAAAATTCTAATTGATTCTGGTTATTTAAATAACGCCTGTGTGTGTTGACGAACATTTTTTTTAAACGTCAGGAGTTGAGCTTCCGATTTAAAATCCCTCGCTTTTTTGGTTGGAGAAAAGTGTTGCCTATGTATTCATCTTTTACGCAGAAAATTTATTTAAAACAAAAGGAGCCCTTGCGGGCCCTTTTTTTCTAATGCACTTATTAAAACTAATCTTTTAAACTTCTATTTTGCCAGTATTCCAGCACCGCATCCTTGGCAACTCCGCTAGATATATCTAATAGATTTTTAGGAATAATTTTACCAGGATAAAAAGTTCCGTGCTTTTCAATTCCATTAACAATTTGTTCGGCCGTCTCGTCAGTAAAGTTTACGTCATTTTCTAGAAATTTTACCAGTCTTTTAACGGCTTTTTTGGGCGTCATGCCCTTTCCTGAATGTAGAAGATAGAACGCAATCCCTTCAATTTTTGTAAAGATGAGTTCGTGATACTCTAGAGTCCAAGGTCCTGTGAAGTAGGTTAGGGTTACTTTCTTATCCTCTTGGGCTTTTCCGGGAAAAATGCTACTATCAGCAGGTGATATTAATCCAGGAGTAATCGATTGTCCAAAACTAACGCCCATCAAGAGCATACCAACCATTACGATCGTAAGTAATTGCTTCACTTTGTTTCTCCTCCTCGTTTGAGTTGATAATGTGTGAAAGAACCAATTCTTTCACCTCCACTATACAGTATACATATTTTTATAATTTTGTCAAGAACCATTGTTGGGGCCTTGACAGAACCATTGTTGGGGATATAGTGTGCAGCAGGGTGGGGTATATTACCACGAAACAGCGATTTTAAAGATAAAACAGTTATTTAACCCCATAAGAGCGGTTCGAACATCGTTCCACTGGGGAATTTTGCCCAGAAAGGCGAGCATTTCCTCAGTCTAAATAAAGACCCGTATAGCGTTTGACTTTTCTAAGAAGATGAATTATAATGAGATTAATAAAGACTGAAAAGTTAATATTCGTTAAATAATGAAAAATGAAATGAAAACCTTACTTTTATTTGTTGCAAGGATACTCTTGGATAATACTTTAATACGACCATTACATATCCGTGCTCAAAGGTCGTTTTGCCCAAAAAATTCTAATTAGTAATCACTATGAATTATGAATAAAGAAAAGTTTAGATTAAGCAACATTTCAGCTTTATTAATAGCTGTTATGGTAATCGGGGTAGGCTTGGTGTATTTTGCGCAGAGCAGTAGTGCCAGTGGAACTTCTTTTGGTTTTGAAAAAAATATTCACGAAAGAAAAAGCGCTGATGAAGAAAGTGTAGCAGGATGTATGCAGTCATGCGAAGATATGCTGGCCGGTTGGCTGGAGATGAATTCAGACTCTAAAAACTATACCCGTCAGAGGAAAAAGATAGAAGCGAAAGCCGAACAGTGTCTTGCCATGAATACACTTGCGGGTTTTCCTTTCAGTGAAGAGGAAATCCTCCTTAGCTGCGGCTTGGGAGCAAAATGCGAGGAAATTCCCCCGGATATTTCAATTCATTCTGGGGCTTGCAAGGATATTTCCTGGATAGACGAGGTAAATTTGCCCCAATGCTGCACTGAAGACACACCACGCGGGATAGATTGCGGAGCCGATACAGAATGGGTAGTTGGTGTTGCGGCTTTCCCTGTTTGTTATATCCCGAATTCGTAATCTGGAAATTCTTAACAAAAAATCGCCAATACGGCGGTTTTTTTGTGAGCTTTGTTCTTAGGTCCACTCAAGGGTTTGAAAATCTTCCATGATTCGGAGTTTTTTATTTTTTATATAAATTTTTCAAACAGGTTCGAATCCCTGCCCCTGAGTTTTTGACTAAGAAGCGAGGCACGTCCTCGCTTTTTTGGTTATAATATTTCGTTTGACTGTTCAAGGTGATGCCTCAACAATACTATTGACATTATTTCAACAGCATGGCAGTATAAGAAGGTGATGGTTCTTTTTACTAAATATCAGGAGGAAAAGATGTCTAACAACAGAAGTACAAAAATGAAAAGAATTTTTGGATGGGGCTTGTTCGTCCTAAGCTTTCTGCTTATATTTTTGCATGGAATAAACCCGTGTGTAATGGCACTGCTAACCCCTACATACTTTCCGGAATGGCTGGGAGTAATAATAATCGGAGTAGTGCTCATCGCAACTTTTTATACAGCCGCTTTCAGTCATAAGCTCTTATACGGATATGGCCTTTGGCCCTTCCTTAAATAGGTAAGTAATTTCAAAAAGGATCCTGGTGCGAAAACCAGGATTTTTTTGTCACAAAGTAGCAACTTTAAACACAAATTGACTCTCTAACCCCATAAGAGAGGTTTGAACCCCGGCAGTAGAACAAGTTCACTACGGGGCAG
>JALLOP010000003.1 GCA_027718005.1 Patescibacteria group bacterium AH-259-L07
ACATGGTTTTACTGTTGATGATATTCATAAAACTATTAAAGTACAACTATGAAGTTTTATAGTACGAACAATAAAAAATTACGAGCTTCATTAAGGAAAGCGATTCTTAAGGGATTGGCTGAAGATGGAGGCCTGTTTATGCCAGAGAAGATCCCTCAGCTTTCTGCTGGATTTTTTATTAGTAGTGCAGATCTGTCTTTTCAGGAAATTTCTCTTGAAGCGCTTCGGCCATATTTTGAGGACGATATTCCTATAAACATACTTCAGGAAATTATCAAGGGTGCATTTAATTTTGATGCGCCGTTGGTGAGATTAGATGACAAAATCTATGTGTTAGAGCTTTTTCACGGACCGACATTAGCATTTAAAGATTTTAGTGCGCGGTTTATGGCGCGGGTGATGTCATATTTAATAAGAAATTCTGATGATGAGCTTTTTGTATTGGTGGCAACGTCTGGTGATACGGGCAGCGCAGTAGCAAATGGGTTTTTAGGAGTAGAAGGAATTAAGGTAGTTATTCTTTACCCCAGCGGGAAAGTAAGCGAGATTCAAGAAAAGCAATTAACAACCATGGGTAATAATATTACCGCGCTCGAGATCAAAGGAGCATATGATGATTGTCAAAAATTAGTAAAGGCTGCTTTTGTTGATAAAGAGTTATCTTATCAAATGCAATTAACTTCAGCAAATTCAATTAATATTGCGCGTCTCTTGCCGCAAATTTGCTACTATATGTATGCGTATGCTCAGTTGAAAGACAAAGAAGTTGTTTTTTCTGTGCCGAGCGGTAATTTTGGAAATCTTACTGCAGGGCTTATTGCAAAAAAGATGGGACTGCCAGTACGTATGTTTGTTGCCGCAACAAACATTAATGATAGTGTTCCGCGGTATTTAGAATCAGGCAGATTTGAGCCGCATCCATCGTATTCTACAATATCCAATGCTATGGATGTGGGTAATCCAAGCAATTTTTCCCGGATGCTTGAATTGTATAATAATGATATTGATGCAATGCGAAAGGATGTACACGGAGTACGTTTTACTGATAAGCAAACCAGAGGCATAATAAAACAGGTGCATCAACAGTATAATTATATTCTAGATCCACATGGCGCAGTTGGATATTTAGGTCTTAAAAATTTGGAAGCTAAGCTTCCAAATAATAGAAATGGCATTTTTTTAGAAACTGCGCATCCAGCTAAGTTTTTAGACGTTGTTCAGCCGCTCGTTAAAGAGAAAATACAGATTCCTTCTCGATTACAGAAATGTTTAGATAAGAAAAAACAGTCAATTGTATTGTCAAATAAGTTTGAGGAATTAAAATTATTTCTTTTGAGTTAGGTTTTAGGGTCCCGACCTCCAAGAGGAGGTCGGGACCCGGAGGGGGCGTTTGAGGAATTAAAGTCATTTCTTTTGTCTTGATTTCTCACTTTGCTCGGGATGACAAAAAAAGTGGGATGACAAAAAAGAGACATGGTATTCCATGCTCTTTTAGTATTCATTAAATTCTCGATCATTATGGTCTTCTAAACGGCCGCGTCCGTATCTCCCCCCAAATGTATAAGTGCCAAATCCATATTCATCTACAAATATAAAGGTTTTAGTGACAAAATTTACATTAAGGGGTCCAAAATAGAAATCAGGGTCAGCAGCAGGCAGGCTATAAGTCCATACTTCATAGGTAATATCTCCTGTTCGCAGGCTTAAAAACTCTTTTTCTTTACGAGCATTATTTTGAGGGATTGGTGGTCCATATCTAATACAGACCATTTTTCGAAAGTCCCCCGTAAATGTATAGTGTTCATTTGCATATGCAACGCGGTAGTAGTGTTGTCCCATTTCATGTTTACCGCCGTGTTTTTTCCAGAATGCACGGTACAGTTTTTCTTTTTCCCTACCTTTTGCCTTTTTTAATTTTTTAATAACTTTTCGAGGCGGAGGATCAGTAATATAGGGTAGATTATTAATAAGTTCATTAAGCTCTACTGTTGTTTGCGGGACAGGAGAGTAAATCCGTATTGCTTTGGCTACGCTGCGACTGCCGAGCTCAGCAATATCTGTATTTTTATCTTGTATTGAAGCTTGTAATACTAATTGATATATACCATTTTTTGCATTTTGGGGAATACTAAATTGAATGCCGACAGTTTGCCGATGTACATTGGGGATAATTTCAAATATTTGTTTGCCTTCAACAACTTCATTTTTCTCAGAAAAGAGATTATACGTTATAACAAGTTGTTTATTATTATATGAGAGCAGTTGGTATGGCTGTGCATAATAAGCTTCAAAAACAGCATTTATAGGGCAATGTGAATCAAGTGTTTGTGAGTTAAGCGGAACAATATCTGTTTTGTTTATTGTTGAATCAAGTATATCGTTAAAGAACTTTTTCCCTTCAGCAATACCGTTAAAAAATAAAGGATCAGACAAGTTTAGAGCGCCGGTATGAACATTTCTCATAATTATAGGAATAGTAATTTGAGACGGCGGCCTTGTGGTTGCCTTGTCAGTAATTCTAATGTTAAGTTGATAACTGCCTTGTCCTTTCAGACGTAATATCATCCCTGTATAGGTAAATGGATCTCTGGTTTTGTTATAATCAGTTATAGCGCTCGTGGCTCCAGGGTTGCTTATATAGACAATCATAGAATCATTTTTATCATTGAAAATCCAGAGCTCGACATCATATTTTGCTTGAAATGTGCTATTATGTTTTGTAAATATAAGCTCAGAAAAAGGAATAATAGGGTAGGCAGACGCGACACTTTTTTCAAAAGAATCAGGGTCGGCAATATTAAATATTTCTGTGTAGAATCGCGGTTGTGTTTGCGATATATTATGAGGTTTTGATTGATCTAGTATTGATACGTTTTGTCTGATACCAGTACAGCCGATTAAGATAACTGAGAATAGTGCCATCACTTTCAGTGCTCGATTTTTCATCCCGTTAGAAATTCTTTGTTTTTCTAACATTATTTCTCCTTTCTTTTCTCTGCCCCCGCTAGCAAAATTTCTAACGGGGTTCATGGTTTACCTCCTTTCCGCGCCAAAATTTTTCAAAGAAAAACTTAGGCGGGTAAATGTAAAGGAACTGTTGATTGTTTTTAAGGTAGCAGGGATATGTATTTGTGTCAACACCGTTAGAGGATTTGTCAAAAAAATTAAGCGCTGATTTTCAGCGCCTAATTTCACTGTTGAGTTCGTAGAAGTTGTGTTCCGAGAGTTTAGTGTATCCGTATTTCACTGTTGAGTTCATGGAAGTTGTGCCACCGAATTTTACTGTATCCACCAGCACGCCCAAAGTCAAAGTCATTTATTCCAAAGTGGTCAACAAAGATGAAAACCTTATAATTATACTGGGTGTTTGTTAGATGAAAATAGAATGAGTGAGCTGCGGCATAATTAGGGTAGTGCCATAGTTCATACTTGATAGGAGGCACCCATCGCCAGTCGCTGCGTATCTCTTTGTCAGCAGGCGGGCCAAATTTAGTATATACGCTTCCCATATCAGTGCGCCATCCACTATAGTATTTATTTGCATATTTGACGCGTGCATAAAATTGTCTCATCACATCGTATCCTTGCTCTTCCCAGAAATTACGAAGTACTCGAGCTTTTTCTTCTGCGGTTCTTGCTTTTTTAAAGTTCTTTTTCATTGTGTAGGGATGCGGAATAAAGAGTTTTAATGGTGCAACCATTTTTTTCATTTCAGATATTGATCGGGGAATTGGCGAGGCAAAGTAAACAGTTTTTACTACGGTACGACTCGCGAGCTCTCTCTTATTTGTTTCAGGGTTGTGTAAATGTGCGGTAAGTATTAATTGATATAATCCGTCTTGGAATTCTTCTGGTAGATTGATTTGAAGAGTAATAATATCTTGTTTTGTGGTAACAGAAGCAGTATTGAATTGTTTTTTAAGTATGAGTTTGGTATCATTTCGGAGTTCATATTCTACTGTTATAGGTATTAAGGTAGTTTCAGTTTGATTTGAGTAATATGTTTCAAATGCGCATACTAGATTGTTCCATGGGCTGAGCGCAGAAGCATTAAGTGGAACAAGCTGGGAAATAGCCTGAGCAGTGTTGATAAGGTCAAGGTTTTTAATAATTATCAGGTCGCTGATATCAAATTCAGGCGAGAGTGATGTTATGGTTGCCGGGATTTGTAAAAATGCTGATCTCTTTGCTATCTTGTCAGTAACTTTTATATCCAGTATATAGTCGCCTGGTTCTCCTGTATATGGGATTGGATAGACAAAGGACTTGTTGGTATTATCAGCGATTTGGGCATAGGAAAGAGGCGGCGTGGTAAGTTTGAATATCTTATATTCTGAGGTTCCATTTTCATGATTGATACGAAACTCAATATCGAGTTTTGCCTGGTGTTTACCTTTTATTCCTTTTATTTTTTTAAATTTGAGCTCAGAAAAAGGAATGCCTACGTAAATGTTAAGAGCTGCTGTTTTAGAGGAATCAGAATTTTGTATATTTGCTGTTTCTGCAATAAACTGCGGATGGCCTGTTGATATGTTGCGATGGAGTGGTTCATCAAAAGCAGAGGGTCGTGGAACAATACCGGCACAGCCAATCAGAAATATTGAAATTAAGATCATTACGGTCATTGCTATCTTTTTCATGATTTGTCTCCTTTGTAAAGGAACTGATTGTTAAAGCTTGGATAAAGATATTACTCCTTACAAGCTTCAAGGTTCTGGCGAAGTCACGTTAAGCGTGACGAAGCCAGGTTCTTATTTTAATTGTATCTTATATTTTAAAGTTTGTCAAGGTTAATGTGGTTGCACCCCTAGAATGTCACCCTTTAGCGCACAGCCCCAAGGTCTTAGTTTTCCACAGAAATATCAAGCGATTTTTAAAAATTTTTAAAAAAGATGCCAGAGAAACTTGTCCAGAAAATGACATTTAAGCTTAATATAGCTTATGCTAGGGCACTGGAGAGTATTTTAGTAACCTTGAGCATCCTTCGCCCCTTTTAATTCTATCATGTGTGCTTTCTCTATCAAGGTGACATTTTGGTGAACAGTAAGGGGTGACATTATCGCTGGATAACAACAGAGCACGCAAGAGCAAGACTTGAGCATGCAAAACAAAAAGTGTAAAACAAAAAAAGCTGGTGACCGAAGCCCCAGCTTTTTTTTGTGAAGATTGGTTGAACGTATTACTCCAGTGGTTCTGTTGAGCGAAAGATTCCGTCTTCCGTTCCAGCTAAGAGGTAACTGTTCGAGGTGATAGTAAGTGCCCAAATTGGAGAATTTGTTAAACCGGCGTTAATTTGCTCCCAGGTTTCGCCATTGTCAGTGGAGCGGAATGTCCCGTTGCTTTCAGTTCCGGCAAACACATCGCCGTTTGAATGAGTGGCAAGAGAAAGCACTTTATAGCCGACTAAGCCAGTTTGTCCCCAGGTTTTGCCGTTGTCAGTGGAGCGGAATGTCCCATCATCAGTTCCAGCTAAGAGATCATCGTCTGAATTAATGGTTAGGGAATGTATATATCGGTTTGTTAATCCAGTAGTATGTTGAATCCAATCCCGATCAACAGTGCTCCAGTGATAAATATAGCTGCCAGATGTTCCAACAAAAACGTCATCGGTTGAGTTAATGGCTATCGAGAGTGCACGAAGTCCGAATCCTTTGTTTAACGTTTGTGTCCAGAAGCTATACGTATCATTGCCAGAACGAAAAACACCATCATAATACGTTCCGGCAAAGGCATCCGCGTCTGAATTAATGGCCAGAGAGAGTACCTTATAGCCGACTAAGCCAGTTTGTCCCCAGGTTTCGCCATTGTCAGTGGAGCGAAGCGCCCCGTTGTTTTCAGTTCCGGCAAAAACATCATTAGTTGGGCTGACAGCGAGGGATCTGACTATTCCATCATATCCTTGAGTTTGCTGCCAAAAAGGCGTTTCTTTGTCATCAGGAGTAGGGCCGGTCGGGCTTTTCTCACATCCGAGAAATACCAAGAAAATGCTGATGAGACCAATCATTACTGTTCTTGCTTTCATTTGTTTTTCCTCCTTTGTAAAGAGTGTTTTTACGGTTGAGCATACACCTTGTATGCTCTATTATCTATAGTATGACAGATTTTAAAAAAATGTCAACCCCTCGCATCACCCCTTGCATCAAATCATAAATAAAAATCCCTTATGGGATTTAGTGTAATGCTCACGACTGACGTCGCTTACATTACTTTGGGTAAATATAGCCAAGGATTTTCCAGCCGCCTTGCCATACCCCGGTTTTATTTTCAATCGTACGTTGTGAATAGGCACGCGGCTTAATGCCATTCATTTCTGAAATCGTAATAGTATTTTCATCAAAACTTTCTACATAGGCAACATGACCATAACGGCTGCATAACCAGCTCGTACAGGTCATGGCAACAATTGCCCCTTCTCTTGGAGAATTCCCTGTTTCATATCCCGCGCGTTTTGCATTATAATACCAGGATTTTGCATGCCCCCATGAGGGAACGCATTGCCCCTCTTCATCAGCCCATTGATATGCCACCCAGGAAGTGCATTGTCGGGCAATAAATCTATGACATTTTGAAGTTTTCCACCAATCCCAAAAACCAGAATAATCTTCGTTTACAAATACTGGTGTTTGGATTTTTGGTTTCGGGGCGGGAGGAGGAGAGCCATCAGGAATGATAAGAACTTCTCCTGGTTCAAGTATTGAGGTTATCGTAAGATTATTAAATTGAACAATATTTTCTACAGCGGCCCTATATTTTTGAGCGATAGAAGACAGGGTTTCTCCTGTTTTTACTTTGTGCGTAATACCGTTTGTTGGTAATATTTTCAGCTCATCACCTGGTTTAATAATTGACCAATAACTGAGATTATTTTCCCATAAAACCGTAGACCATTTTAGGCCAAAGTTTTCAGCAATAGAAGAGATGGTATCACCGGGCTGGACAATATAGGTTTCTATTTCAGATCGTGTTAATGGGGCAGGGTTGTTAAATTCAGTGGCAGGAGTAATTAATGCTGAATCTTCAAGGCTTAATGCAATTTCACTGATACTTGCCGTATCATCATATTGAAGTGCAGCAATTTCAAAGTCAAGTTGGGCAGTTTTATCGATAGCAGCAGTTCCAGATTCAATAATGATTGCTTCATTTTTAGATGCAAAATAGGAAAATAAAGAATATGAAAAGAAAACAAAAGCACCGATAACCAGAAGTATCGGCAGCTTTTTTTTAAGCAAGGGATGGTTGTAAAATTTTTTTACGTTATTAATCCTTTTTTGTATATAAACATGAGTTAATTGATTGGGTTGGCTGGGTTGATTTCTTAATTTTTTTTCCACAAAATCTGGGCGGGCTTGTTTTGACAAGCGCTTAATGCTATTATATATTATACTGAATATACTGATAAATCGGGATTTTTGCATAGGAGTATATTAGCAATATTATTAAAAAAGGCAATATGGCAGTTGGGGATAAGTATAACCATCAAAAAATTGAGCAAAAGTGGCAGAAAATATGGGAAGAGTTAGGGTTGTATAAAGCTCAGGATTTTAGCAAACGGCCAAAATCCTATATTTTAATTGAGTTCCCGTATCTTTCTGGAGATGGCTTACATGTAGGACATGGCAGGAGCTATAGCGCGCTCGATGCTATTGCGCGAAAACGGAGAATGCAAGGGTATAATGTGCTGTATCCCATAGGATGGGATGCATTTGGTTTGCCTACTGAAAATTATGCAATTAAAACCGGGATTCATCCCATTGAGATTACTAAGAAAAATGTTGCGTTATTCCGCCGCCAGCTCAAAAGCTTAGGGCTTTCATTTGATTGGTCTCGCGAGATTAATACTTCTGACCCAATATATTATAAATGGACGCAGTGGATTTTTTTAAAAATGTTCGAATGTGGCCTTGCCTATTTGGCAGAGATTCCTATTAATTGGTGTCCGGAATGCAAAATTGGGCTGGCTAATGAAGAAGTAATTGGTGGCAATTGTGAGCGATGCGGAAAAGAAGTAGAGCGGCGTCAACAAAAGCAATGGATGCTCAAAATTACTGCCTATGCTGATAGATTATTAAAAGATCTTGATGGGATTGATTATTTAGAAAAAATCAAAGCTCAGCAAGTACATTGGATTGGTCGATCAGAAGGGGTAACAGTAAAATTTAAAGTCAAAAGTTTCAGCCCAAGGCTGATCCGCCCCGGGCGGAAAAAGTCAAAGGTTGATGAAGTCGTTGAAGTTTTTACAACCAGGGCGGATACGTTGTTTGGGGTGACAGCGCTGGTGTTAGCACCAGAGCATAGGCTGATCACTGATTGTTTATCATTGGTTGAGAATAGAAAAGAAGTTGAAGAATATATTAAGCAATCAAAGAAAAAATCAGAATTTGAAAGAACTGAATTAGAAAAAGAAAAAACAGGCGTACTGCTTAAAGGTATGTATGTCATTAATCCAGTCAATAATGAAAAAGTGCCTATTTGGATTGGCGATTATGTTGTTGCAACCTACGGTGGTGGCGCGGTTATGGTGGTGCCTGCTCATGACAAACGAGATTATGCATTTGCAAAAAAATATGGTTTGGAAATTAGGGAAGTCGTAAAAGGCGGCGATATTAGCAAAGAAGCATTTGTTGATTATGGGATATTAATAAATTCTGGGAAGTTTAGCGGGTTAGAGTCAAAGGAGGCCATTAAAAAAATTGGGAAATGGTTAGAACGGCATAAAAAAGGAGAACAAGAAGTTCAGTATAAGCTTCGTGATTGGGTGTTTTCTCGTCAGCATTATTGGGGGGAACCGATCCCGCTTGTTTTCTGCGAAAACTGCGCGGTCAAAATCAAAAATCAAAAATCAAAAATCAAAAATTTTAGTCAGGGAGAATTGTTAAATCCTGGATGGAAAGCTGTGCCGGAAGAGGATTTGCCACTTGAGCTGCCCTATGTGAAAAGCTATAAACCAACTGAAACAGGTGAGTCGCCGTTGGCACATATTAGTGAATGGGTTAATACCACATGTCCGAAATGCGGCTCAAAAGCAAAACGAGAAACCGATACCATGCCAAACTGGGCAGGTTCAAATTGGTATTTTCTCCGCTATATTGACCCCAAAAATGATAAAGTCTTAGCAGATTATAAAAAACTGAAATATTGGCTGCCTGTTGATCTATACAACGGCGGTATGGAACATACTACGCTTCATCTGCTCTATTCCCGCTTTTGGCACAAATTCTTATATGACATCGGCGTTGTACCAACCTCAGAGCCATATAAAAGACGACGGTCTCATGGCATGGTATTAGCTGAAGACGGAAGAAAAATGAGTAAAAGTTTTGGCAATGTAATTAATACAGATGATATTGTTAATACTTTTGGCGCAGACGTGTTTCGTGTATATGAGATGTTTATGGGCCCGTTTGATCAAGCTATTGCATGGAATCCTAAGACAATATTGGGCGTAGATAGATTCCTGGCTAAAGTAAGAAATATTACCCTTGGTGTCATCCCGAGTTCGTCTACCTTGTCATCCCGAGCGAGCGGAGTTCCGATGAAATCGGAACAGGCGAGCGAGGGACGAGATGACAATTTAGAACAACTAATGCATCAAACAATCAAAAAGGTAAGCGAAGATCTGGATAATATGAAGTTCAATACCGCGGTTGCGGCGTTAATGGAGTACACAAATGAACTTATAACGCAATATGGAAAACTGAAAACTGAATATATCGAAACGCTATTGTTGTTGTTGGCGCCGTTTGTACCGCATATAACTGAGGAGTTATGGCATCGAATCCATCCTAAATTATCAGAAAAACGAAGTATATTTAAAGAACAATGGCCTGGATATAATCTAAGGTTAGCAAAGAGCAAAGAAATAGAGCTTGTTATTCAAATCAATGGTAAAGTACGTGATAAGACAAGGACAAATGCAGATATTTTAGAAAAACAGGCCGAGAAATTGGCATTAAAACAAAAAAAAATTCAAACGTATATAAAGGGAAAGAAAATTAAAAAGATTATATTTATAAAAGGAAAGTTAATCAATCTAGTGATTGATTAAAAGTAAAAAGGGAAAACCAAAAATGAAAAACCACAAGGAAAAGTTCAAAACCGAATTGAAATCGCAAAGGTTCTTAGAGCAAATATTTTCACTGCAAAAGGACGAAGATAGTTTTACGTTTTAAAATGTCGTTTTTACTTTTTCATTTTTAAATTTTAATTTAGTGAAGCGCTTATGTCTTTATTACAACAGACAAAAAATTTGTGTAAACAATATCATATTACGCCCCTCAGACGTCGGGGACAAAATTTTTTAATTAACCCTTTCATTGTAGAAAAAGTAATAGCAGCAGCAGGTTTAGATAAGAACGATATCGTAATAGAAGTTGGAGCAGGATTAGGGACATTAACAAAACAAATAGCAAAACAGGTTAAAAAGGTAGTAGCGATAGAAATTGATAAAAAGCTGGTTCAAGTGTTAAGCGATGAATTATGTGATTACAAAAATGTAGAAATAGTTCATGGCGACATACGAGATCCTACCAGCTACAAGCTACCAGCTACAAGCTATAAAATCGTGGCGAATTTGCCATTTAATATTACTGGTCTAACGTTAAGAAAATTTTTGGGGCGAAAGAATAGGCCGGAGGTAATGGTGGTGATTGTGCAAAAAGAAGTTGGCGAGCGAATTATAGCCCGTCCCTCAAAAAGGGGACGGGATGACAAAAAAGGTAAAATGAATTTATTAGCTGTTTCAGTTCAATTTTATGCTCATCCTGAGATTATATTTTGTATAAGTAAAAATAATTTTTGGCCCAAGCCAAAGGTGGATTCAGTTATTTTAAAGATCGTTCCCTCGGGAGGGCTGACCTCCAAAAGAGGCCGGACTTTTGATGAGAAATTTTTTCAGATAGTGAAAGCTGGGTTTTTACATTCTCGGAAGTATTTACTTAACAATTTAGCAACCCTCCCCCTCCGACCCCCGACCTCCCGAGGAGGTCGGGGGTCTACAGCTTTAAAAAATAGTGCTATAATGATTAAATCATTAAAACAAGAATTGATGAAAATTTTTAACGAGATTGGGTTGAGTCCAAGAGTTAGGGCCCAGGAGTTGTCAGTGGAAAAGTGGGTCGCTTTAGTTAATAAATTATGCCAGTAGAAAAACAAAATAGACGTTTAGTATTATTTCTTACAATTTTTAGTGTTTTTATTTTTGTAGTGGGTTATTTTCAGTTTAGGCATGCTATTTATGCGCCGTTTGGTGGTGTTTCTAAAGAACAAACATCACAGCAAATCGAACAGGAGTTATCTACATTAGTTTTACAAGACGTGGATAAAGACGGGCTAACTGATTTTGATGAACAGTTTGTATATTCTACTTCACCATATATTGCTGATACTGATAGTGATGCATACTCTGATAAAGAAGAAGTTGATGCAGGGAGTAACCCTTTAGACCCAAAAAGCACTCCGTATGCGGTCAGAAAAGAGTCGGGAATTCAAACACAAAAAGAAGGGCCCGCCTCTGCTGAAGCTTCCGCCTCCACTAAAGTTTCGGCGGACAAAACGGCGGGCAAGGAGGAGATTTTAGAGAAAGTATTTCCGGCCCCGGAAATAATAGAAGAACCTACCCAAATTTTTAAAGAAAATTTGACTGGGCAGGAGATTAGAGATTTGTTAATACAATCTGGAATAGATAAAGATATTGTGGATAAGATGGATGACAAAACCTTAATAAAGTTGTATAATGAAACTATACAAGAAACTGGTATTAACCTAGAGAAATTACAAGGCGCTGAATAGAATAGAGGGCCAGTTTTGTGTTCGGTAATATTAATTTTATGAGTTACTCAGGGTTTAAAAAATCAGTTTTAGTTAGTTTGATCACTATTTTGATGTTAGTTAGTTTATTTTTGCCTAAAACGGTTCATGCTCAATTTTTGATTTCTGATCCTGCAGGATTACTTCGAGATATTGGTGAGTTTGCGTGGAAACAGGCTAAGGATTTGGCCAAGGCAGCGTGGAAGCACGGCGGTGCGTTAGCATACAAAAATACTGTTAACTTTTATTTAGGCGAGATGGCTAAGCAAAGCGCTGAATGGGTGGCGACCGGCGGAAAAGGGAAAAAACCTTTATTTGCAAGGGATCCTGCTTTTTGGTCCAAATTAGGCGATCAAGCATTAGGAGAATTGATTGATCAGTATTCAAAAGGTTTTACCGGAAGAAGCTTATGTGATCCATTTGATCCTACCATTCGTTTTAAAATGCTGGTTTCTATGGACCCAAAGTATCGGGAGATTAAGTTTGATGAGCAATTGCGGTGTCCGGTGAGCAAAATCAAACAACGAATAAAAGAGGCAAGCAAAAAAAAGCTTTTTGAGTTTGATTTTGATTTGCGTGATGGACCAGTTGCTGGGTATAAAGCAAACATGCGGATTATTATAGCAGGAGATAGTGTTTTAAATAAAAATTATACCGGGATCACCAATGCGACTCATGTTTGTTATTCAGATCCATCTCTTGATTTGAGCCAGTTTCCTCTTGGGTGTTTAGGGATTTTTGGATTAGGAACGGTAAATAAGGGCGTTGAGAAATTAATTGATATTACGTATAAACTTGAAGATATGGGGAAGGAGCTTGAGCGGATTATTACTATATTAAAGCTTTTTGAAGCAGATCAAACCGAGATACGAGAAAAATTAGATGAATTAAATCAACAACATATAAAGGCGCAGGAGGACATAATAGCTGCAGAAAACGCAGGCGTGCCAAGGGATCACCTGATACTGTTTTTTCTTAACAAAGATAAAGACAGGATAAGGAAACAAATAGATAAGCTTGAGAAAATGCGTATAGATAAAGCCGAACAGATTGAGGCAGTTAATGACCTTATTAAATTACAACGAGATTTAGTAGATAATATATGGGCATGGGAATTACTAGATAAAAATCCTGACACACCTGATATTCCTGGTGGACCTCATACGCTTTCTTTTTGGAGCCATTATACTCCTATTTGTTCTGCTTTAGGAGATATGAGAGAATACATGAATAACGATGGATGTTTTGAGATTTCTGCTTTAGCAGTAGGTACAAATTTTGCTCCACTTACTATACAAGAGGCATATACTAATTCACTTGCATATACCAAACGAGCTAATTCATACGTAAGACAATTAGTTGACTGGGCAAACACATTAGGAGATATGATTGAGGACACAAAACTAAGTGATGATAAGGTACTGGAGACCCCAGATCTTGATCCATTAGAGGATATTAATCGTATGTATAACCCTGAAGGCAGTGATATTGGCGTATTAGCAAGAATAGAATCTGATCTGTTGCGAAAGCAAACAACCGAAGTAGAAAAGTCTAAATTTTTCCAAACACTTCAGGGGCAAATGAATTCGTTGACAACACAAATTTCTGATTTAGTAAAAACGCCATCGATTTATGTGAGTGAATCTGCGAGTCAAGCAGTAGAACAAGGCACTGCTGGGCCATTACAGTATACTGAAGTTGCGGCAGTTGACGCGATTGGTATTTTTACCAATACGTTGATTAATAAACTTTTAAAACAAATTTTTGAGACTGGGTTTAATCCACAACTTACCCCAGAGCTTGCAGAGAGAACAAAGCCATTTTTAGATGATGAAGGAGAGTCCGGCAGTCCATGGAGTCCATCGCGCCAGCAAAGCCGAGCCCTGTTTGCTGATTTAGCTACGGCTCAATTAAAACGAGGACGAGAAATAACGATTTATGATGAATTTAACGTTTGTCCAAAAAATCCAGCGTACGCACTCCCCACCAATTGTTTATTAGAAGATAAAGACGGTAATACAATATTGCGAGCAGTAGAGGAAGGGTTGACCATAGCAGATGTTATAGAGAAAGGATTGGGCAGCGGCGCTTTAGTTGGCCGGCCAAATAATAATACCGGTCTTTTAAGTTTGACTAATATTAAAAAGTTACGGCGGGCACGTATTTTCCCTCTCGGGTTAGAAATTGCTGCTTCTAAAATTTATAATGGAGAACTTGGTGAAGATCCTGAATACACCCTAGAAGATATTGTTAACGAGTTTAATCAAACAAATTCGTTGGGCACATGTACCGATTTCAACGGAAGTTTTGAAAATGATGTTAATGACGATAATATCCCAGATGGATGGGTTCTGGGAGGCGATGTTTCACTTGAGACAAGCGAGGTACATTCAGGTTCTGTTGCATTGCGATTGAGCGGGAGTGGGTGGACCTCTAAGGTACGGCGGACCATCCCTATAAAATCAAATACGGTGTATACCATTTCAACATATGCAAAAGCAGAGAATAATAAACAACTATTTATTGGTCTATATTTTTATGATAAAGATGGCAATCAATTATTAGCATCTGGTTCAGCTGATGAGATTAATATTAGCGGTGGATTTGACTGGAGAAAAGGATGCGGCGCATCCTCATGTTATGCAACTGGCAGCATTAGTTTAACCAATACGTATGAGCAGTATGCGTATAGTTTTCGTTCCTTGCCTGATGCAGCCAGTGTAGAGCTTGTTCCCGAAGGTGCAGCACTTGCTGGTGCTCAAAGCGGAGATGTATTAATTGATGATGTTCAATTGACGAGAGGGCAAACTGCTTCAGAAGAATATATGGAGCCATCGCCATTTTGTCATTTAGTTGACTCGAATTGGATATTTAAGAATTTAACCTATCAATGTGAAACTATTGGTTATTCAGCAATTCCTTTGCCCGGCAGTACTCAGCGTCAGGAAACGTGTGTTGATCTGCGTGATTGTATTAATGAAGATGAAAATGGACAATGTGATACCTGGGGGTATTGTACGCGTGAAAAAAATACATGGCGTTTTAGTGGTAATTCTTGCGATGAGCAGTATGCAACATGCAAGACCTATATACGCTCAAAAGATAAAAAGCAGGTTTCGTATATAGAAAGAACAGTTGATTTTGGTGAGTGTACTGAAGGCAGTGTTGGGTGTAAATGGTACTGTACTGATTGGGACGAAGATAATGGGCGTTGGCAATGTGCTGAGCCGGGAAAGGCACAATGTATAATAACTTCGCCTGCGCCAAGCGGCGGACAAAATTGTGTTTGTGATGGGACTAACGGGTGTTCTTTTGGTTTTTGTACTGTTAGAGAGGGCGAGAAATCTTGTTTAGTTGATAGTCCTGGCAATGCAATATTTTTTAATACTAATGTTGAGCAGTGTTTACCCGAAGTTGAAGGATGTAATGAATATATTAGAACCGTAGATGCGCCGCCAGCCCCAGATGGCTCAATAGATGATGAAGCATATAACATTAATGATATAATTTATTTAGCAAGCGCTCCCACGTGTCAAGCAAAATATGTAGGATGTCAAATCTATACCCCTTCTGATCAAGGAGTTGCGATTCCGGGAATTGTAAATGTAGATGATCGATGCGAGGCTCAATGTGTTGGGTATGAAACATTTCAACAAATGCCAACTCATTTTGATACAAATACGAGCTGGGTTAATTTTATTCCCGAGACCGCGAAGATGTGTTCGGTTCCTGGATGTGAGGAATTTACTAATTTAGATACGGTGACGCAAGGAGGGGAAGGATTAGAGTATTATGCATATCTGCGGCACTGCGCCAAGCTTCCTGATGAGGCAGCAAGCTGCGCTAATTTTTATACATGGATTGGATCTGAAACTACGGGATACCAATTAAAACGGTATCAATTAAAAGCTGATAATAATAACGAGCCAGAAAGAGTTTCTGCTTATAGTGAGGCAAAGAATGTATGGGACAAATGTGAGGATGCGACTGATTCTTTTTTTAATCCACATTGTAAAGAATTTTATAACGAATCAGGCATATCATCGTATCGTTTATTTAGAAATACGATTAGCTGTTCAGAGGAGTGCTCTCCTTATCGGAGAACTATTGATGGGTCTTCGCGTATGGCAATTCCAAATCAGGGAGAAGTATGTAGTTTAGCTGATGTTGGATGCTATGAATATAAAGGACCAACTGCTAATAATATACGCATATTATTTACTGATGATTTTGAATCAGGAATAGTTACGCTATGGCAGGGTGGAGAAATTTCCTCAGAATCAGTCAATCCTCCTCCCAGTTCATCAATGGAAGTATCAGGGGGCGAGGCTTCAAAGAAAGTGGCTAGTTTGGTCGCGCAAAATAAATCATATTTCCTCTCTTTCTGGGTTAAAGGAATTAATAGTATTAGCGCTCGGTTTTCTTCACTATCTTCTCAACCAAGATCCGGGCTTGATGCAAGTGAATGGGAAGAAGTACAATTAGGCCCGTTTTATTTTGATACGGCGCCTCAAACTAATGAAACACTGTTCATTACCGCTGCTGATATTTTCTATATTGACAATATTACGCTCAAAGAAATATCTGATGATGTATATGCAATTAAGGATTCATGGTTTACGCCGCAAATTTGTGATCAAGATTTTCAAGACAATGATATCCTTGGCGCAAAGCTTGGGTGCCGTCTTTATACTGATAAAGATAATGATCCACATTATTTAAAATCATTTACCCGTTTATGTAAAGATTCTGATGTCGGGTGTGAAGCATTAATTGATACACAAAATTATTCAGCTTCACGTACGGGCGGCACGTTTAATGATGACAATACTGATTCAAAAGATAATGTAACGGTTCCTGCTGATGAAGTAGTGTATCGTGTTAATGATAAAGAGTATTTTTGTCAGGCAAAAGATAAGGGGTGTGAGAAAATGGGGCTGCCTCAATTAAGGCAAGATAATACGGTAGAGCGCTATGATACGGTATATATAAAAAATGATCCTGAGCTTTATACAAAAGAGCCACTGCTTTGCCAGATTGAAGATTTAGGGTGTGAGGCATATGAGGGCGAGGGCGGTAATAGATATTTTAAAGATCCAGAGATTACTAATAAGCTGTGTGAGTATCGAGAAAATGTTTTGATAGGAGGAGAGGCTAAAGTTGGCTGGTTTAAGACTGACACTGATCAGCCATGTTATGATAATCCTGTTTATTATCAACCGGATAGTCTTACCTATGGTATTCGTTCAGCTTATAAAGTATGTGATGCCGGGGATAATATTGGCAACGCTTGTTTGAGTGATGCTGATTGTCAAGGAGAGACCTGTGTCAAGATCTATGATGGTTGGGTCGGGATTTGTCCGCGCAGTCAGAATAGTTGTACCGCGTTTTTTGATCCAGGCTGGGCTGGCCGCAAAGGTACTAATATACAACAAGAGGGGGCAGAAGTTAGGAAACTTGAAACTGGTTTTAGGGAGGGAGATTTCCATATTGCCGTTCAAGCGGCTGCACCTGCGTTAGTATCATCATCATCATCATTTACACCTCTCCCCCAATATTATTATTATCTTAACAACGAGAGATTGGATAGAGGAGCAGAAGAATGTCAAGCGCAAGTTTCATTAAAACGAGGTTGTATCCTTTTCAACGATCCAAATATTTCTTCTTCATCATACAGTAGTTTGGCCACTTACATAAAATCAGCTCAATCAGATGTTCCTGATGGGCCTGTAGTCCCTGTTGATTGTGAACCAACTCCTAAACCTGATTGTACTGATCCATTAAATGCAGAGCGTGAGTATTGTTTGTATTGTGATCCATATGGGCAGGAAAGAAATGATACGAATGCCATAATAAAGGTGCGCAGAGATCGGACTTGCGGTGAATGGTTGAGCTGTACTAGTTTTCATTTAGAGACTTCAGGGGGAACAACCCGTCAAGTTTGTGATGAAGTAAGTCGTTGTGATGAACTTGTTGGATCGGGAGAAGCCTCACGATGTGCTAATTTTGTCGGACCACCCCCAGAAGTATTAACTGAAGAAGTGTATAAGAGCCGCGATATATCATTTTATGGCATGGATTACTCTGGCTATTCTTTACACAATATGTATCCAGTCGAAGAGTTAGTCCTTGCCGAAACGCAAGGAATTTATCGATTAACCTATGAAGGTACTGCTTCTGGAGTTGATGGAAAAGGAAATACGATTGAAAAAGCGTGCCGAATTTATCCAGAAAAGGATTCACCATTTAAGAAGAGCATAGGCCCGGGCGGTAATAATTATTATCCTGATGTTACTGTTTGTGAAGATGAGAACGATCCGCAATGCCAATGCTCATATACCAAAGCAGAATATAGCGGCGCTGTTAAATATTATAATTCAGACAGCTCTGTACCGATTGGGATTTGTATTGGCGGCAATGATAATGGCAAGGCATGTGTAACCAACAATGATTGCGATAAACAGAATTGTTCATTTAAGACAAAGCAGACACGGGCTGTTGGCGTAAGCGGATATTGTTTAGAGCCTGATGTGAGTAAAGAGCCAAGTCCTAATAAGCTAGATATTAATGTCTGTATTACCTGGTGGCCAGGACAGAGTTTAGGTGATCCAAGCGTAAATCAGCAGTTTAGAAGCGCAGGGTATGAGGCATCAGAAAACAGACAGTGGTATTGTCTAAATGAAATATTTGGACCTACTGAGATTGTTTTTCAAGATACTAAGGCAGGAGGGTGTAGTAATAATTTTAATACTGAATGCGAGCTTATAACTTATTCGTTAGCAAACCTTTCTCCACCCAATCCCGAAGTTCAATCAAAAGAAGTGGAAAAAATTAAAGTTAAACTCATAGTAGATGATGGAGCCGCAGATCAAGGTAAAAATTGTAGTAATGCAGACTGGAGAGGTGATGTTGAATTAACGAGTGCTAATAATTGGACGCGCGGAAAACACAATGATGATGGTACGACTTCTGAGAGTAATACGTGGGATACTAGTTGTGTTGATGTTGGTGAAACAGCCGTAAAAGTAAGAGCCTGTTTTGGCAATACGTGTAATAATGGAGATGAGGATTTTTTAAATAGATTTGAATTTATATTGTCTGACAAGTCTGGCGGTAAAGCAACGGTTGGGGTTAAGGATATAAGGATTTATCTTAAAACAGGGTGTGAATATATTGTTAATGTTGCTACGGACGGGAATATAACTACTGCATGGACTGATCGTTTATGGAGTGAGAGTAAGTATTATAAGGATAATGATGGCGCAGTAGAGTGCCGTCCCTATGGCACAGCTGACATTAGTGGCTCACCAGAAGAATTAGTTTTGGTAGGAGACGGCGAAGCATGTACATTAGGCCAGGCCAATGTTGCTTATAGTGAAGCAGGTCTACAAGATTTATTTGCTCGAATTGGTCAGAAAAAACAGTTTCTTTATAAGGTTCAAGATCAAACATGTGTAGGAGCACTTCAGGGGATGTGTACACTGGATTCGAGTATACCGTGTCATGAGAATGCCGATTGTGTTGATGAGGGATTCTGTATTGGACCGTTTCCACCTGATTTTGACAGCGCGTGTTCAAATACAGGAGATCGGTGCAATTCTGATAGTGACTGTTCCCAAAATTACGGGACGTGTAGTGGAGGGAATATAGGACATTGTTCTGTTACTACCGGTATAGAATGTAGGGAGCCTAATCCTGAAGAACTTACTCCTGATTGTCCACAAGGTGACGCTCTCATGAAGTATGTTGATGTAAATTTAGAGGTTAAAAATTGGGATATTACCAGCACTGCAGTATCTCGCGCACCTCAGGTGGCTTCATTAGATTGTAGAACTAAGAGCACTTGTCTTGGTATAAATAAGGTTACGATTGGGAATTCTGACAGCGGAAATATTGATCGAGAAGAATCATATACTGCTAATTTAAAATTTTATGCATGGGCCAATGAGAACCATATGCCTATCAGAAATATTGCTATTGATTGGTTAGGCAATGGCGCAGAAGATATTTCTTATAAGGTAATGGCTAAAAATCATAGGCCATTTTGCGACGACAGGCCTACTCCTGGCGGAGATAGTTTTGGCGGCAGTGAGAAAGCTTGTGTTGAAGAGTATTGGGAATTTACACGTATTTTTAAATGCGTTGGTGATACGAGTGAAGGGTGGGGGGCATTTAAGAATGAAAATAGTATATGTGCTACGGCTTGCTGTTTTAAACCAACAGTGTATGTCAAAGATAATTGGGATTGGTGTAATGGCGAAGTATATGCTGGAGCGGATAGTAGATGTGTTAGTATAAGTGGCGCGGGGACTTCGTACGATGGTGTAGTTATTGTGAGACCATGATAAACGTAATGCGTAATGCGTAATTTATTTTGAGTTTTGAAAAATAATGAGATTTAATTTATTTCAAAAATTTGGATTCCTCCCAAATCGGGGGTCGGACCCCCGATTTTGGGGATTGTGGAATGACACAAAAAAGTGGTTTGTTTTACTGCTGTTTTTTATTGTTATTGGTGGTGTTTTAATTCCTGAACAAGCACATGCTCAGCTTTTTGGTATATTTAAAGCAGTTAATGAGGGCGTAGCGTCTTTATTCGCAAATATATTTCTTTTATTGGCAAATTTGGTTGGTCAGCTTTTATCAGTCGTGATTTATGTATTAGTCCAAGTGGTTCAATATAATGGTTTTATTAGTTCTCCGGCAGTTTCAAAAGGATGGATTATTATCCGCGACTTGTTTAACATGTTTTTTGTGGTGATTTTGCTGGTTATTGCGTTTTCTGCGGTGTTAAAAATAGAGAAGTATCCATATAAGCGCATGTTGTCAGCTTTTTTAATTGCGGCCGTATTGGTGAATTTTTCTAAATTAATTTCCGGGGTATTAATTGATTTTAGTCAAATTTTAATGTTGACGTTTGTGAATGCGTTTAAAGATGTGGCAGGGGGCAATTTTGTTGAAATGTTAGGACTTAAAGAAATAATGAGTTTGAGTGCGAATGTCGGCGCAGAAGTGATTACTCCATGGAAAACAGCGATTACCATTATGTTAGGTTTTATTATGGCGCTCGTTGCATTGGTGGTAATGATAGTGGTGACCCTTATATTTGTATTTCGCATTGTAGGACTTTGGTTTTTAGTGGTGTTGTCTCCCTTAGCATTTATGGCGATGGTTCTACCATCAACACAAAGTTATGGCAGGCAGTGGTGGCAAAAATTTACCAATTATTTAATTGTTGGGCCGGTATTGGCATTTTTTATTTGGCTTTCATTAGCCGTTGTGCAGGAACCTGGCGGCAGACAACTTTTACCCGCAACTGAAAGCATCGGTGGTGAGTTTAGCGTAGGCGTGTCCCAAATTGGCCAGCCCCAATATATGCTTAATTTTATCATTGGTATTGCCATGCTGATCGCATCACTTATGGTGGCAAAACAATTAGGCGTTGCCGGCGCGGGTCTCGCAACCCAGGCAGTTGGCAAGCTTCAAGGAGTTGCTACGGGTGCTATTAAACTGCCGTTTAAAGGCATGAAATTCGGCGCAAAAGAGATGGTCAAGACTGCAGAAGCAGGAATAGGGATTCCCTTGACAAAAGAACGGTGGCAGCAAGCATGGCAGACACGGCGAACAAAAGTTAAGGAAAAAAGAGAGGAAAAGTGGGCCAGGAGAAGAATGCCAGGACTTCCTGCTGGATATGAGGAGTGGGGAGATGTAATGTCATTGAAAGGATTAGCTTCATTTCCAAAACATATTATACAGGGTTTTACTGGAAAAGCGCAAAGACTACGTAAGGACGCAGAAGGAAAAGAGGATGTATATGACAAGATTGGACAGGGAATAAAAGCAAAAAGTTCCCGAGAAGATCGTGATAAGCTAGATAAAGATATTGATGAGACAACTCAGGATATAATTACGGCTAAAAGGGATAGCAAAGACTTTGGGGCCAGGGGCACAATGACGTTCTCTCATTTTGATGATTTTTCAAAAACCTTAATACAAGAGAGAGATCTCCTGCGTGAATCAAAAGAGGCTAAGGATCAAAAGCGAGCAAAGGAATTAGATGATTTAATTAAGAGTCTTAAGATTGGGAGGGGCAGGGCTAAAAAGGCAGGACAACGAGAAGTTGGAGCAAGTAATTTAATATCTGATAGAGATTTATATAAAAATGAAGCGTCGAAATGGTATACTAAACAAATGCAGACCAAAGAAAGCCACCTGAATAATTTAACTGAGAAAAAAAAGAATACTGAATTTAGCGAAGGCGATCAAAGCGAGATTAAGAAAAATTTACAAGTTCTACAGGCAGAGATACAAGAATTTGATATTGATGATACTGCAAAAACAGGTCTTTTAGATAATGTTAATAGTGCATTAAAAAATGTGAGCGTTCCCTTAGATGAGTTGACACCGGAGGCAAGAAAAGAAATGGCAGATGCTATGTGGGATGTACAGCAAAAAATACAACAATTAAGAGATGAGGAGGAAATAGGAATGCCAGAAGCAGAAACCCCGCTTGAGCAAATACAAGACAGTCATTTCCGATTATCAAAAGACGTAATCGCGGATGAAGATATGAAAAAATTAAAAGAAGATCAGGAGAAAAGGAGGCAGGAAATTCTTGGTTTACGCGCTCAAGCTGAGATGATTAGCCCGACTACTATGACTCCGGATCAGCGAGAAGCCATAAACCGAGGCACATATCGAGAATATGAAAAATTGAAAGGAATAGATAGTGCCCCAGAGTTAATGACATTATACGCTCGTGCAGAAAAAGAAAAAAATGCCAATCTTGCCCGAGCAGTAATTACAAAATTAAATGATCAATTTGACATTAATGAGCTTTTAGAAGTATATGATTTAGAACAGGGTTGGAAAGGTATGGCTGACTTAGCAGATAGATTGAAAGAAAACTTTGATATTCCTGAACAGCAAGCATATTCATTTATGAATGATATCGGGGCGACAAATAAACTAAGAGGCAATTTTAAGTTTGTAATGCCCTTTAAGAAAGATCAAAAAACTGGCAGATTAGAGAAAGTTACCCAGAAGCAGCACGAAGAGTTTGCATATATTGAATCGGGAAAGATTGCTGCTCAGCAATTGTGGGGTAGAGGAAGTTGGGGAGGAGTATTTGCCAAGCATAAAGATCCAGTCACCGGTCAGCGCGTGCCCATTTATGATGATCTGGTTGGAAAAATGTTTAAAAGAGCAATGGGGACAATCGAGTATGAAGGAGTTCATAGAAATAGATTGCTGCCCGAGATTACCGCGGGTTTATCTCATCCCAATGTTATGGGAGGACTGAAAGGGCTGCGCCCAGGGCTTGCTCCGGCTGATAGACAAAGACTTGATAATATTCTCTCATGGCTCGAGGGCCAGCAAGGGAGTTATTGGGGAAGAGAAGGCGGCGAAAAGATAGAACCGGTAATGAGTAGCGAGTAAAAGAAAATAAAAAATAGTGATTTACTAAAATTATGGCAGAGAAACAATCCTCCTCTGCTAAACCTGTCCGTCCGGCAGGCGGAGCTTCGGAGGACAAAGAAAAAAAAATAGATTTTAAAGATAAAAAAGTAAGAAAGTCGCTCTATAAAGAGATTGGCCAGGGTTTTTATGATAATCCAACAAAGATTAAACAGTGGAATAAAAAACGAGCAGCCTTGGAGGAGTTTTTAAAAGAAAATAAGACGCTGCCTGAAGATAATCCTTCTTTATATAAAGAATGTCAGGATTTATTAACTCGGCTTCAATGGTATTCATTTTTCTTTATTTCTTCAGACGATGCAGTTAATCTTTTTAAGTCGGGGATTAATATTGCGCTTTCGGAAAAGTCTTTTCCTCTAGAGACATATTTAAGTGTATTTTTGCTCAATATTCCTTCACTTACTTTACGAGATGAGTATAAAGGAAAAATTCGCCAAGCAGTAGTAGAAAGTAAAAAAAGAATAACCTCAGGAGATATTAGAACAGTTGCTGATTGGCTTACATTGTATAATAGGGAATTAGGAACAGGAGAAGTGGAAAAAGTAAGAGTGGCAGAATTTTTAAATAAAAATGAACATATTATTAAACTGTCTTCATCTGAAAAAACAAAGATCAAGAGGCTTTTTGAATTGTATGAAGAATTAAAAATTCCTGCTAACACTATTGAGGGACTTGAAGAAGAAGTATATGTGCTTAATGAACAAGGGGAACTAGAATTTCATAAAAGAGGAAAGGTGGAAAATATAACAAGAGCAGTTGAGCGGGAAGAAGCAATGGAAGAAGCAAAAAAAAAGCCGTCCCCACCTCCACCAATTAATTTAAACACCGCAATAAAGAATGCGATGGAGGGCGCAGGCCTTACATTACCTGACCAAGCATTACAAAAAAGATTTGAAAATATTGCTAAATCATATTTTGGTAATGTACGTACTGAAATTGAAACGCGCATTGTATTAAAACGGGATACAAAAGTTGGCGGTATGGGGCTTGATGACGAAACAGCAGATAAAGTTATAAATATATTTAAAAAAGAAAAGCCGCAGGTCACTGTTGAAGAGCCAGTTAAAACGCCCGGCGTTAAACAGGCTATTTCTAAGCCAACGCCGGGCGTTAGCAAGAAACCGGATACAGGATTGGCTAAAGAATTAAGGCCGCCGGAGGAATTAATTGCTGCAGAGACAAGAATGCAGGCTGTGTCACGTAAACCAGAAGAAAAACCTAAAAAAGCGCTTGAAGAAAAACTTCCGCCCAAGGCGGATCAGCCTCGGGCTGAAAAAGAACCGGAAATTAAACCAGAACCAAAATTAGAAGAAAAGCAAGCGCCAGTATCTGAACCTCGGCTTGTTCAAGAAAAAAAGGTTGAACCACCAAAAGAAGTAAAAATTGAGGAAAAAGTTGAACCCAAAAGAGCACCTCAGGCAGCGCCGAAAGCAGGGGCCCCTCCGCCTACTCCAGAGCCGCCCAAGGCAGAACCAGAAAAACCTCCATCTCCTGCGCCTATAAAACCAGTAACACCGCCAGTACCAGAAATAAGAAAACCAGCTGCCCAACCGCCAGAAGGAAAACCAATAGCCGAAGAAATAAGAGTTAAGCCGCGAGCACAGGGACCTGTTGATGAATTGCGGTATCTTACTTTAGGTGACTGGCGTAGATGGGGTTCAACTCAGGATGCGGCCCAAAAAATTCAAGATAAAATTAATTTATTAGCTGAAGAATCATTAACTAAAAAAGCAGAAGCGGTAAAAGCATGGAAAGAGTCAGAAATTAGTAAATTGTATTTACAGCTTGGCGAGGAATCAATTAATGAGGGAAAATCAGTTGAAGAGGTTATTAAAGATCGCCAGCAGACTGGAAAACAAACTTTGACCAAAGAGGAGTTTGATGCAGTAGTAGGACTTAATCGAAAGCTACGCTTTTGATTGACAAAAGAACTGAAGAACGAATTGTTCATAGGTTCATAAGTTCTTAAGTTCATAAGTTTAAGCGAAGCGTTTATGCAATTTGTCGTTCCACAATTTATTGATGTTGAGAGTAAAATTATTGGGCCGGTCACCCCCAAACAGTTTGTTATTCTTATCATTACCGCCCTGTTTTTGTTTGTTTCATATAAACTGGCTGATTTTACCTTATTTATTATTGAGGCAGTCATTATTTTTGGATTAGGCGTAACACTTGCATTTTTAAAAGTAAATGGTCAGCCGTTTTACTTTTTTCTCCTCAATATTGGTCATTCATTAAAGAAACCAAGTTTACGCATTTGGAAAAAAGAAATGATTCCTATTGTTGAAGAAAAAGGAAAAAAATTAAAAGAAGAAGAAAAGGTAGTTACGGCGCGAAAGCCTTTAGCCACATCCAAGCTTTCACAATTAGCGTTACAAGTTGACACGGGAGGAAGATATGAGGAGGAGTAAAATTTATGGCAAAAGCAAAATCGAAAACTAAATTACCATCAACTCAAAAGTATTTAGATATTTCTGAGATTAGAAATGATTGTGTTGTGTTAACAAACGGCAGTTTGTGTGGTATTGTATTAACATCTTCTATTAACTTTGCCTTAAAATCAGAAGATGAACAAAAAGGTGTAATCTCCGGCTATGTGCAATTTTTAAATAGTTTAGATTTTCCTATGCAAATCATTATTCATAACAGGCCGTTTAATATTAAGCCATATCTTGCGCAGATAGAACAATTAAAAAAAGCGCAAACGAATGATTTATTAAAAGATCAAATGGGTGAGTATAGTGATTTTATAAAGGAATTAGTTGGTATGGGTGAGATTATGAGCAGACGCTTTTATATTGTCGTTCCGTATAATCCCTTAGGCGATAAAAAGCGCGGATTTTTTTCTCGCTTATCTGATGTGTTTAGCGCGGCAAGGGTAGTTAAAATTAAAACAGAACGATTTGAAAAGTATCGAGAAGCGCTTTTTAAACGAGTTGATACAGTACGATCCGGTTTAAGTACGATTGGCGTGAGTGCAGCACCGCTCGATACCCAAAGTTTAATTGAATTTTTCTACACCATTTATAACCCGGCTGAGTCAGAAATGCAAAAAATGACAGAAATGAAGAACCTCAGGGTTCAACAATGAAGAATGCAGAATGAAGAATGAAGAATTGGGGTAGAGCTCATTCATTATTCTAAATTCATCATTCATCATTGAAAATAATTCATCATTCTAAATTCATAATTCATAATTGTAACATGGCTATTGAAGTACCAACAACGGAGAAACAAACCTCACCAAAGAAGGCAAAGAAACAAAAAACCCGCCAAGATACAATTACTGCAGAGCAAGTTTTGGTTACAGAAGAGGCGTATCGTAGAGGGCTGGTGTCTATTCGCGATTTGATTGCCCCGTCTTCGCTGCAGGTTAGTCCTATGTATTTACAGCTTGGCAATCGATATTTGCGAACGATTTTTGTAACCACATTCCCTCGATATATTTCAGTTGGCTGGTTTGCTCCCATTATTAATTTTAATGCCTCTTTAGATGTGGCAATGTTTTTCTATCCGGTTGAGGCAAAAATTGTGCTAAAGCAATTACAAAATCAAGTAGGCAATATTGAAGCACAATTGTCTGAAGAGCATGAAAAAGGCATGCCAAGAGACCCGGTAAAAGAAACTGCGTTAAAAGATATTGAACGACTACGCGATGAGTTAACAACTGGCGTTGAACATTTTTTCCAATTTTCTCTGTATGTGACCATTTATGCTAAAGATGAGAAAGAGTTAGATACCTTAACAGAGAAAATAGAAAATTTATTTGCGTCAAAGCTGGTATATACACGCCGGGCATTTTATCAAGCTGAACAAGGATTTGACTCAACCCTTCCTTTGGCAAATGACAAGATAATGGTTTCCATAAATATTAATTCATCACCTATTGCTTCAAGTTTCCCGTTCATCTCTGCTGACCTTACTTCAGATAATGGCATTTTATATGGGATTAATCGGCATAATAATAGTTTGATTTTGTTTGATCGATTTTCCATGCCTAACGCCAATTTCACAATTTTCGCAAGTTCAGGCAGCGGTAAAAGCTTGACAAAAGACACTCCTGTTTTAGTAAAAGACAAAGGAAATATTCAGCTAATAGAGATCGGTCCTTTGGTTGAAAAAATAATTAAAAAGCGTGGAGCCGTTCAGATAGAGGATGAAATTGAAGGGGTAGTTGATCCAGGCCTTGAGGTTTATACTTTTAATAAAGAACTGAAGGGCGAATGGTCAAACGTTACAATTGCGGCGCGAAAAAAAGCGCCAAAAACGTTGTATCAATTTAAAACACAAAGCGGCAGATCAATTACCACCACCGGTGATCATAATATGTTGGTTTTACGAGAGGGGAAAGTAGTTGCTGACAAGAGTGATAATATTAAAGAAGGAGAATACGTGCCTTTGTCTCGAGAAATTTCTGGACCAAAAAATCCAACAAAAGACTTTAATCTGCTCACTCTTTTAAAGAATGCATATAACGTATATGTTGATGGTGCACAAGAATTTATACAACAACATTATTCTGTTCTAAAGAACGCAAAAATTAATCCTAAGTTTGATAGATATCTATATAAATATCGCCAGCGCAGACGGATTCCATTAAGTTATTTTATGCAGATTTTACAGTATCTTAGTATAGAACCGGACAAAGAATTATGTCAAAAGGTAAAAGTTTGTTCTCGCAATAATAAAGGGAAAGAAAATACATATTTACCTGCCTTATTTGAGATTACGCCAGAATTTTTACGCATTTTAGGATATATTATAAGTGAGGGAACGACTGGCGATAAGTATGTTTTGATTACTAACACTAATCCAGAAGTGCAAGACGATATTAAACTATGCTTGAAGAAGTTAAATATTGCATATAATATTCGGGCAGGCGAAACATTTGCATTTATTGGAAGAGCATTTGTTGAGCTTATTAAAGCTATAGGAGCATATGGAAAATCAGGGGAAAAAAGGGTGCCGCCATTTATATTTAATCTCTCTAATGAACATATCGCCGAATTCTTAAAAGCATACTTTGAAGGAGATGGCGGCGTTGAGTCTGCTTCAATCAATGCGACTTCCAAGTCCGCTGACCTTATATCTGATCTTTCATATCTTTTAATGCGACATGGTATTGTTTCGCGTTCTGGAGTAAAAAAGAAATGCGCTACCAACACCCTAGATAAAAAGATGAGAAGTTATTGGCATATAAGCATTACAGGACAGAGCAATTTAAAACAGTTTTTAAATAATATTAATTTTGTTTCTGTTCTTAAGAAGGAAAAGTTAAGAGCGTTGATAGGTAAGAATGAAAATACTAATGTTGATTTGGTGCCAGGAGTTCAAAATATTTTCAGGGAGGTATATGAATTATTTTCTTTTCAATTACATGGGCTGTCAGATATTAGCAACATCAAGAATGGATTTTATAATCCCTCAAGAGATAAACTAAAGGAGCTAATCAAAAAAATTGAACAAAGAATTGAACAATTTAAAGAGTTGGAAAAAAAGTTTGAGATTTTAGAAACATTGCCGCAATTATCTTCCATAATTGATACTGGTAAAAATAATAAAGAAATAAATACAGAGCTGTGGAGTAGTTTAGGACATAGTTGGCGATTAATGAAAAATAAAGAAATCCGTCCACGTTCAGTAAATGTTTTTAAAGCAGTTAAAATTATTAATGGCGCATTATATTCTTTAACTGATATTAAACAAGCAGTTCATACGGGTTTCAAACGAATGAATCTGTCCATAAAGCATTATAAGCATTCACTCAATACCTCGTTAGTTCATAAACCAGAGAGTAATATGCGATATGATATACTTTATGAAGCAGCCACTTTTGTTCAAGATAATTATCAGAGGATGCTTGAAAGGATTCCCCAAGTCGAAGAGAAATTGCAGCATCTTAAGCTGTTGGCTCATTCCGATCTATTTTGGGATCCGATTGTTGAGATTAAAAAACTTCAAAATAAAGGTAAATATGTATATGATTTAATGGTTGATAATGAGGTTTTCTTAGCTGGCCAAAATGGGATGTTTGTTCATAATTCATTTTTCGCTAAATTGGAGGTGCTGCGATCAATGATGATGGGGACTGATGTGATTATTATTGATCCGGAAAAAGAGTATAAGCATTTGTCTGATGCGGTAGGCGGGACATATGTAAATATCTCCTTAAGTGCAGACGCAAAATTAAACCCATTTGATTTACCGCGCGCTCAATCAAAAGACGTAAAAACCACTGATTTGATTCGATCCGCTGTTATTACGGTAAAGGGATTGCTAAAAATTGCGATCGGGGCTCATATCGGGGAAGGAGTCAAAGGATTTACGCCGCAGGAAGATTCGTTGCTTGATCGAGCACTTTTAGAAACGTATGCGAAAAAAGATATTATTCCCGGTGCTGATTTATCTAGAGCAGAAATGCCTACGATGAGCGATTTGCAGCAGGTTTTAGAAGGCATGGAAGGAGGTGCAGATTTAGCCCAGCGGCTTAAAAAATATACTGAAGGGACCTTTTCTGGATTTTTAAACCACCCCACGAATGTAAAAATGGATAATCAATTAGTCGCATTTTCAGTACGTGACTTAGAAGATGAACTGCGGCCATTAGCAATTTATACTATTGTTAATTATGTGTGGAATACTGTTCGATCAGAGTTAAAAAAGAGAATTTTATTAATTGATGAGGCATGGTGGTTAATGCAAAATGAAGATTCGGCTAAATTTATCTTTGCATTGGTTAAGCGATGTAGAAAATATTATTTAGGTGTGACGACCATTACCCAAGATGTGGCTGACTTTTTAAACTCTCCCTATGGCCGCGGCGTTGTGACAAACTCTGCCATGCAATTATTGCTTAAGCAATCTACTGCTGCAATTGAGCAAGTTTCAAAAACATTTATGTTAACTGAGGGTGAGAAATATTTGCTTTTGGAGTGCGGCGTAGGAGAAGGTATATTTTTTGCCGGACAAAAGCATGCCGCCATTAAAATTGTTGCATCATATTCTGAAGATCAGTTAATTACGTCTGATCCGCAGCAATTGCTAGAAATTGAGCGGTCGAAGCAAGAGTTTGCCGAAAGCCAGGAGGAATAATCCCTCACCCAGAAATTATAATGCTCAGCATTTTTGTCATGTTCTGGGGAAGGGAAATAAAATTAGAGAAATAAAAGGTTAGAACTAAGTAAATTAATAATTATGCTTCGCATTAAAAAATGCATAATTTCTGGGTGAGGGATGAAAAAACAAATTTTAACTATAATCATAATTATACTAGCCGGAGTGGTGGTTTTTGCATTAGTTCAGAGCATACGAACAGGTATAGTAAGCGAAAAAGGCCCAGTAGGATCTCAAAAAGAAGTTGAAAAACCAGAAGTGCCTAAAGAGACGGAAATGACTGAAGCGCCTGCAGAAGAGGAGGGGCAAATGCCATCAAAAACAGAATCAGAATTAAAGCTTCAAGCGCGCGCGTTTATACAGACCTATGGTACGTATTCGTCTGACAGCGGCTATGCAAACCTTGTGGGATTATTAGATTTTATGACTGATAAACTGCGGCAGGAAACACAAGCAAGAATTGACTCTGGTGTTGATAAGTCAGAAGGATTTTTTAGTATCATAGTTAAGGTGGGGTCAATTGAAACACTAAGCTTTATGTTTGACGCCAGAGCATTATTTACCGCGCAAACACAGGTTCAGGAAATGAAAAAAGGAGAGACAAAACTTTCTCAGCAAATAGTTGATGTATTGTTTATAAAAGTTGGAGATGATTGGCTGGTAGATGATATCGAATTTAAATAATAAATAGTAATGTTTAAAGCCGGGCTTTAAACATATATTATGACTAAAAAGGTATTACTTTTATTAATAATAGCAGTTATTGGTTTTGCATTCGTGGCAATGCCTGTTTTGGCGTTGGGCCATAAAGAGCCGATAAAGTTTCAGCCGCAGGTGGAGATTCCTGGCTCAAAGTTTAAGCCAGGAGAAGAAATTGTCATTACCAAGGAAGGGACATCATTTGCTGAGTATCTTTCTGCATTTTTTGATTGGTCAATTCGGGCAATTGTACTTATTGGTGTGGTTATGATTATGGTTGGTGGATTTCAGTGGATGACCGCGGCAGGGAATGCGCCAAAAGTAGGACAGGCAAAAGCGCGAATTATATCTGCGTTAATCGGCATTGGTCTGGCGCTTGGCTCATATTCCATTTTAAACTTTATTTCTCCCTCTTTGACGCGGTTGGAGGGGATAAAACTGGGAGAGCCTCTAGGAAGAAAAGAGCTATTGGCGGGATTAAGTGAATCACCGTGTGGTAAATGTGGAAGTAATGAAATTTGTGTATATGAAGTAGTTGAGATAAGAGGAACAATAAGAGGTGAGTGTAAAGGTGGGCGGTTGATAACTAATGCTTTGCAGTGCGGCTTCGTGCATGAAACTGCTAATATACGGACTGTAGGGAACAAGTGCAGCATAGGCGAGCAGTGTAGTATAGAAGCTTCTAAAACAAAACTCCTTCCTACAACCGACTATAAAGAGGCAAAGTGTTTAAAAGCAGAGACTGTGGCAGGGCAAAGTTGTACAGCAGAAAGAAAGGATGAAAATGGTGCAGTGATTGAGACTATAGAGGGAATTTGTATAGATGCTGGCACTGAGGCAAGATATAAGGAATATAAAGAAGGGAAAGTGTCGGGCTATGTGTGTGCGCCAGGTGGATGCGGAGCAGGCTGGGATATTTGTTGTAGAAATTTGGGACTACAAGATCTTTATGATACTGTGTCTGGTTCGATATCTTACCCTGAAGCCTCTACCCCCATTGAAGATTATCCAGATAATAGAAGGGTTAAGAAAGTTAGCCTTGAGGTAAAATCTTATTTACCAAAGTCAGAGGGAGGTGTTTATAGGTATTATGACACTGGTTCAGGGTATACTACTTATACTAAAGATAAAGATAGATATTCTCTTGATCCAAAAAACGCTATTTCAAGATCAAATATTGATGTAACTAAAGGCGTACAAGGTCTTTTACGGGTTATAATTCAGGATAAGGGACCCGATGTTGATGATACCTGTTGTATTGGAACAAAGGGGTATAGATTCAAAGATAATACTTTTACGGGAGGGGAAGCAAGATGCAAAGAAGAAGATGAGGACCTAGGATTGTTTTCCTTGTTTAAAGAAAATAATAAAAGTCAATTGTCCATTGATGTTAATGTATTAAAGTGCCTTCAATAAAAAGAAATGTTTAACGCTGGGTGTTAAACGCCCTAAAAAGCTAACATATGGATAAGAAAAAGTTATTTATCCTGTTAAATAAAATCAAAGATTTTAGGCCAAAGGCCTATTTAACAGGGTGAATTAGTGATTGGTTTTATTGGAGTGGTCATATGACAAAGAATTTAAAATCTCAAGTTGAATATTGGAGAAATTCTGCACAACGCAATTGGAAAACTGCGTTAAGTTTGTTTGACTTAAAACATTATGATTCTTGTCTTTTCTTTTGTCATTTAACTTTAGAGAAAGCTTTAAAAGCATTGGTTGTCCAACAAATAAACAAGCCGGCGCCCTATATTCATGATTTAGCAAAATTATCTGAAATAGCTCAGTTGGAAACATCTGAAGACCAGACTCAAAATTTAAGGACTATTACTGGATTTAATATGGCGGCTCGATACGACGATGTAAAACTTTCTTTTTACAAGAGATGCACAAGAGAATATACTCAAAAGTATTTAGAAATAACAAGAAAATTATACTCATGGTTAAAAAAACAATACCTCAAAAAGTAAAAAATGAGGTTAAGGAATATATTGATGTATTGAGGGCAGATAAATTGCCGATTACCAAAGCAATTGTATTTGGTTCATACGCGAAAGGCACCCAGCATAAGTGGAGCGATATTGACCTGTGTATTATTTCACCAAAATTTAAAAATGCATTTAATGCAATGCAATATTTATGGTCAAAACGTATTAAAGATTCAGGATTAACTATTGAGCCGGTTGGATTTAGCCCCAAAGATTTTAAAGATGATACATCTCTTACCTATGAGATAAAGCAGACAGGGGTAGAATTAAAGATTTAGTTTTTATAAAAATGGATAAGAAGAAATTATTATTTGTTGGAGTTGTTATATGACAAAAAATTTAAAATCTCAAGTTGAATATTGGGTAAAGACATCTCAGCACGATTATAAAACAATGCTTGGCTTGTTTAGAATTAAAAGATATTCTGATTGTTTGTTCTACGGGCATATAGTTTTGGAAAAGATTCTAAAAGCATTGGTGGTTTATAAAACAAAAAAATATGCGCCCTATACCCATGATCTTGTTTATTTAGTCAATTTGGCAGGTCTTAAATTAACAAATAGCCAGTTGAACCTTTTAGATAGGGCTAACCGTTTTAATATCAGAGCAAGATATCCGGATGCCAGACTTGAATTTTATAAAATTTGCAACAGGAAATACGCAGAGAAGTATTTAAAACAAATCAAAGTTTTATACAAATTTTTATGTCAAAAAATAAAGCTATAAAATCAGTTAGAAAATATATTGATACGCTTAAGCAAGAAAATTTTCCTTTGAGCGCTGTTTATATTTTCGGCTCGTATGCTAAGGGGAGAGCACATTTTGGCAGTGACATTGACGTTGCTATAGTTTCTCCTAAATTAAGAGAAAATTGGGACGAAGTGGAAAGTTGGCTTTGGGAAAAAAGAAGAGGTATAGATGCGCTCATTGAGCCAGTTGGTTATGCGCCAGAAGATTTTACTGAAGCCGACCCTTTAGTATCCGAAATTAAGGCAACAGGCATAAGAGTATTATAGAACAAGTGTTTAAAGCCTGGCGTTAAACATTTATAAATGCAAAATTAATTCATCGCTCATTATTCTGAATTCATAATTCATCATTGTTTTTATGGATAAGAAAAAGGTATTATTAGTTATCGGATTTATTGGAGTGGTCATTGTGATGGCAGTGCTTTTATATTTTGCGTTTTTTAAACGTCCGCCTGCACCACCCCCCGTAGTTGTTCCACCGGAGGAAGTAGAAGTAGTGAGACCAGCACGGTTGCCAGTGACACGAGAAATTTGGGAGCGGATGACGATTGAGGAGCGCATTACGCGCGGCTTGTCTGTATATGAGTTTGAAGAAGAGCGGGCAAAAGAAGTGACCGTGCCGCCAACAATTGAACGGCGCGTTGCACCTCAAATTGACGAGGTAGCGCAAGGCGGGAGAACCTGGATAAATCCAATATCAAGCGATCCAGTGCAAGGCGCAACCTTAGCTGCAGATGGACAAAATAATGTTTTTTATGATAAAAGTACAGGCCAGTTTTATGAGATTGATAGTTTTGGCAATAAAACCTTATTAACTGATCAAGTTTTTTATAATGTAAGTGATGTTAATTGGGCGCCGACTAAAGATCGGGCAATTATTGAATATCCTGACGGTTTTAAAGTAATGTATGATTTTGATAAAGATCAGCAATATACCCTGCCAAAAAACTGGGAAGAGTTTTCCTGGGACTCAGCTGGCGGAAGAATCGCGTTTAAAGCAATGAGTAAGTATCCTGAAAATACGTGGCTGGCTGTTGCGCGTCCTGACGGATCCGGAGCAAAACCCATTGAGCACATGGGAGACAATGCTGATAAAGTTACGGTTTCATGGTCCCCCAATAGTACGATAATTGCATTTTCAGCCACTGGAACACCGCGCGGGACATGGGAGCAGGAACTTCTTTTAATTGGCCAGCATGGAGAGAATTTTAAACCTTTAGTTGTTGATGGCCGCGGGTTTGAATCACGGTGGGCGCCAGAGGGCGATAAAATTGCCTATAGTGTATACAGTGCTGATTCTTTATACCAGCCCCGTTTATATATAGCTGGTGCTTCACCAGATAATATTGGAGAAAATAAAATAGCTACGGGTTTAGCTACGTGGGCGCATAAATGCGCATTTAATAATGGCGGTTCGTACTTATATTGTGCCGTACCGCAGTTCTTGCCTGAAGGAGCAGGATTGGTTGCTGAATTGAGCGAAAATACACGCGATGATTTTTATAAGATAAATACTGCTACGGGAGAAGTTTCTTTTTTGGCCGAAGGAGCAATGGGAGGATATAATGTGCGCGATATGTATGTATCAGGTGATGACTCAGTTCTTTATTTTGTAGATGAAAATACAGAAAGACTAAGGAGCATTCGATTAAAATAAGTAACCCGTAACGAGTAACGGATAATTAATTATTCGAGATGAGCTGTTTCAACTGA
>JALLOP010000030.1 GCA_027718005.1 Patescibacteria group bacterium AH-259-L07
CTGCGTTAGCGCGGAACGATATAAATAAGCAGCATTTAGCAGATCTCAAAGAGATTTTCTTAAAAAATATTTCAACCGAGGCAGACGATATAGTTCGGTTGGAGAAATTCAACATAAAGGTTTCTATCCTTGATTTCTTTGAGTTTATAAACAACTACAAGGCTCGACTCATTAAACACTTCCGAGGTTATAGAGAGTTAATTTCTTACTCAAATAAGTTTTTCTACAAGGAAAGCTTACAGGTGATGAAAGTACGCGGAGTGCCAATTCACGATGTTTTAAAATTTTCTCAAGTAAAACACGATGGACTAGAAGAGGTTACAAAAAATACTAATGTCCTCGAAATAGAATTTATAATTTCTGAACTTCAAAAACTTAAAGAGCAAGGTAAAAAATGTACAGTTGGTATTATTACGCCACATACAAACCAACAAAGTTTGCTTTACGAAAAAATTAGTGATTTACCTGAATCGGACCACTTCTTTGATGTTTTGAAATTGAAGATAATGACATTTGATACATGCCAAGGAGAGGAGAGGGATATTATCTTTTACTCAATGGTTGCTACTGAGATAGACGATAAACTCAATTACGTGTTTATAAGCGACCTAAACAATATCGATTTAGATGATGATGAAGGAAAGATTAAAGCCCAACGATTAAATGTTGGCTTAAGTCGTGCAAGAGAGTGTATGTATTTTGTTCTTAGTAAACCAATTGATAAATATTCAGGAACTACCAAAGGGTTTCTCCAGCATTACTCAAATACGCTTATGGAAGGACAAAATGAGCTTGATAGTAGTGTCGTGGATCAAAAATCACAGATGGAACCACTTATTCTAGACTGGTTCTATCAAACCAAGTTCTGGGGAGAGAATAAGGGAAATGCTGAAATACTTCCTCAATTTGAGTTAGGTAAATATTTAAAACAACTCGACAGAAGTTACAATCATCCAAATTATCGGGTTGATTTTTTACTGGTTTATAACGACGACGAAGGAGAACAGCACAAAATTATCATTGAATATGATGGTTTTTTAGAACACTTTGGAGATTCTAAACAAGTTGTTAATGAATTGAACTACCAAGAATATTATTCGCCAGAAGATGTATACAGACAACACGTTTTGGAGGGTTACGGGTATAAATTCCTCAGAATAAACAAGTTTAATTTAGGGGAAAATCCGATAAAAATTCTTGATTCTAGATTACAGAACATCGTAAAAAAAAACTTTACAGTCACAATATAGTTAGTAGGGTTCAGGATACAATTCATGATTTACGTAGTGGTAAAGCAAAGGTTTGCCCTCGGTGCGGTGAGGTAAAATCGCTGTCAAGGTTTAGAGATTTATCTCTTATCACTGGAATTGGCAGATTTTGTTTGGAATGCAAATCAAAACCAAGTTCCCGAGAATATATTTCCACAAGTAGTGGAAGACGAATAAAACTTGATAATGAGTTATCGAGAAGTGATACCAATAAATTACTTAGTTTTTCTGAGAATCCATTGAAATATGCCAAAGGGACTAGTAAGTCAAAGGAGAAAGTTAAATATTTGGATAGTATTAAATATAAATTTAGCGATGGACAACTTGCGACCTATGATGCCGCACGTAAGAATTATGATGAGGCGCTTCAAAAGAAAATATCAGTTTCAAAAAAAGATTTTAGCAGGGATTTAGAACAAGCATTTAACGATCATCAAACAGTCAGAATTCGCTATAAAGGTTTGTGGCGTGCCATAGATCCTTATGCTCTTAATGACACATATTGTGTTGCCTATTGTCATCTTGCGCGCGATATCAGAACATTCAGAATAGATAGAATTCAGGAGACTGAATTATCTGGGAATTTTAATTTTGATAAATCCTTACAAAAGACGGCTCAAATAAAATTGATTGAGGCGCCGAATTACAGAGGATATAGAAGATACTAAAAATTATGAAATTAAATCTTTCTAAAACCGACTACCTTCTTTATCGAGAGTGTCCAAAAAATGCTTGGTATAAAATCCACAGACCGAATATATATTCTCAATCCGAGTTGCCAGAATTTAAAAAATCAATTGTGGAAACTGGAAATGAAGTTGAGTTGGTAGCGAGAAAACTATTCCCAACTGGGATTTTGATTGAGCGCAGAGATATTAAAGGACAAGAAGCTACACAGAAGTATCTCTCAAAAAAGCATGAGATATTATTTCAACCAATTTTTGTTAAAGACGGATGTTTGGCGGCTATTGATGTCTTGAAATTTGACCCAAAAACAAAAAGTTATTCAATATATGAAATAAAATCAACAAGTGGTGTTGATAAGAAAAATCACTACCACGATGTGGCCTTTCAAGTAAATCTACTTAGAAAATGCGACTTGACAATAAATAAAGCATATATAATTCATCTCAATTCAGAATATGTCCGTTCTGGTGAATTGGATATCGCGCAACTTTTTAAAGTTATAGATATCAGTAATGAAGTAGAGAGTGTTGCCGATAGTGTAGCTACTGAATCAGCAGAGGCATTGAAATATTTGTCACGAGATTCAGAGCCAGATGGTTATTGTTGCTGTATCTACAAAGGCAGATCAAGGCATTGCTCAACCTTTCAACATGCTAACCCGGAAGTTCCGGAATACAGTGTTCACGACATTGCGCGCATTGGCAATAGTAAGGCAAAATTGAAAGAGTTAATAGATAATAATATTTTTCATCTCGATAAGATTCCAGCACATATAAAATTAACCGGTATCCAACAAAGTCAAGTTGATAGATATGTTCTCAATGAAGTTTTAATTGAGAAAGAGAAAATCGTTGAGGAACTTAAAACATTGACTTTCCCTTTATATTTTCTCGATTATGAAACATTTCCAGCTGCGATCCCTAGATTCAATGGTTTTTCGCCCTATCATCAAATACCATTTCAATATTCAATTCATATTTTAAAATCTGCAGACAGTCAGTTAATTCATCGTGAATTTTTATGCGTTGCTCCTGACGACCCAAGTAAGTCGTTTGCGGGAGTTTTACAAAAAGACATAGGAGAATCAGGAAGTATCATTGTCTGGCATAAAGGTTTTGAATGTGGCAGAAACGATGAGATTGCAACGAGGTTACCGGAAACAAAGGTTTTTGTGGATTCTCTAAAAGAACGCATATATGACTTGGAAGATATCTTTAGAAAGCAATACTGCATACACAGAGATTTTAGGGGCGGCACTTCAATAAAAAGGGTTCTGTCAGCTCTTGTTCCCGAGTTATCTTATAAAGAGCTTAAAATACAGGGAGGAGGAGATGCGGCAGATACTTGGAACAAGATTGTAACAGGTTCTTTTACTGAAGCTGAGAAAGAAAAAGCTATCAATGATCTCAAAACTTATTGTGGACTTGATACTTATGCCATGTATTCAATTTGGTGCGTGTTTCATAAATTTTTAATCAAATAACCCCGCCAAAAAATTTCAGGGCCCAGTACAACAGCAAAACTGTTCGCGGAATAAACATCGCCGAGCAGGCGAGCGAAAAGAAAGAATATGAGCGCGGTGAAACTGCGTTCATCGCGGGAATAAAAATAATCCGAAAATTTAATTGAGGAATAAATTTATGAAATATGTCATTTTGGACATAGAGACTACAGGTCTTGATCGTGAACGCTCGTCCGTCCTTGAGATTGGTGCTATTCTTGTTTCCGGAGATGTTATTGTTGATCATTTTTCGTCCTTTGTTCAATACCGAGATGAGATTCCGGAAACAATCCATCGGCTAACTGGCATAACCGAAGAAATGGTACGCGATGCTCCTCCCGTTGGTGAGGTTATTAAGAAAGCGCGATCGTTTATAAAGGGGTACCCTGTTGTTTCCCACTACGGATTTTCTTTTGACTTCCCGATATTAGAGAGAGACGGTCTGAAGTTTGACCAAAAATATGACTCTATCGAGTTTGCTTTCTTTATGCTCCCCACAAATGCTTATGGTCACTCTATGAGGGTTCTCACAGAATATTTTGATCTTGAACCGGTTCCGCACCGTGCTCTCAAAGATTGCGAACTTGAATTTGAGGTGATTAAAAAACTCCAAGAGGTATATACAAAAAAGCCCGCAAAGCAAAGGGCCTCACTAAAGTATATAGCGGATCGAGTGGGTTGGTGGTGGCGGGATTTTCTTACAGAAAAAAGCGAGGAGATTATTGATATTTCTACCCTCGTCGACCCCTTTGAGCCGTATAGGAAATCCGTATCAGAGGAGACAGTTGCTGTTAAAACGAAAGGTGTTGATGTGCAAGGAGTTGAAAAACTTTTTTCGCCCGGTCAGGGATCAGGGTCTTCTGCAGGAGATTATTCAGAAGACCGCCCCGAGCAAAAAAAAATGGCGGCTATTATTACTAATTCTTTTAATACAAAAACCCATGCGGTTATAGAGGCAGGAACAGGAACCGGGAAATCAAAAGCGTATCTTGTTCCTTCTGTTCTTTTTGCTCTTAAAAACGATATTTCCGTGATTATTTCTACGCACACCAAAGCGTTACAAGACCAGCTTTTTTTTAAAGAGATTCCACATTTACGCACGATCATTGAAAAGGATCTTCGCGTAGCAGTTCTTAAAGGGAAAAAGAACTATGTCTGTCTTTTAAAATTTAAGGATTTTGTAGAAAATGTTATCATTGAGAGTTCTCAGCGTTCTTTATATTTTTTTCGAAAAGAAGATGTTGGATTTACTCGTCAACTCGCATGCCTTCTTCTCACATCTTGGGCACTAGAAACAAAGCGCGGGGATTGGGATGAGTTGCCCTACTGGTTCAAAGAGCGCATTCCTAAGCGGGTTGAATACGATATTTGTAATACAGATGAATTATGTACAAAGGGTGTCTGTGAATTGCACGATGAACAAAAGTGCTTTTTGGTGAAGGCTAGATTACGCGCGAAAGACGCAGATATTGCGATTGTGAATCATGCGATAGTTCTTTCGGGGATCATTGTGCCAACTAATGAAGAAGAGCTGCCGTTAATTGACGAAGACTCAGATACATCATCTGAGCAACAACATAGTTTTACTCATACTCTTTTCCCCGGAGAAGCTAAGTTTATTGTATTTGATGAAGCTCATTACTTAGAAGATGATGCTACTTCTGCGTGGGAACATGTATTCACAAAAACAATATTTGAGCTATTACAGCAACAGATTTTTGGGAGGGAAAAAAGACGGGGGGTTGTAAATATCATTAAATCTATTACTCGGGCAAAGGAAGATCAAAGATTGGTCGGTCTTGCTGAATCATTCTACGCAATCGAGGACGCCCTTCGTCTTGACATTAATGCTCTGTTTGAAAATATTCTTCCTGAGTTAGTCGCGGAGCCCGGAGAAGATAAATATTCTCAGCACGAACCTTTTTCAGAAATTTCAGGCTCCGAGTTAAATATCTTAAAAGATATACTGACCCAAATAAAGGATCGTTTAGAAACAGTTAAAACTACGCTGAAAGCGTTTTCAAAGGAAACGGATGTATCTCAACAAGAAAAAATCCTCATAATCCGAGCTAGGAGTATAAGAAAAATTATCAAATCAATATATATTATTACTGACACCGATGGTGCGTACGTTAGATATTTAGAAAGGACCGACTCATCTATTGAGATGAAAGCTGCTCTTCTGTCTGTTGCAGAGGATTTGTGTGAACGAGTATATAATAACTTCTCATCAGTAATCCTGACATCAGCTACCCTTACTGTTGATAAACGTTTTGATTTCTTTGCTAATCGTTGCGGCGTTCGCCTGATGGAAAAAGATAGAATAACATTTAGCCATCTTCTCTCTTCCTTTGACTACAAACGTCAAGTCCAATTTTTACTTCCCGAGCACATTTCTTACAGGGCTTTAAAAAAAGAAAAACATTTTGAAGAGAGCGTGAGATTTCTTGAGCAGGCAATAATTGCTTCTGGTGGTGGAGCGTTGATACTTTGCACAAGTTTTGAGCAGGTCAATTGGATTTATGAAAGATTGATTCACCCCCTTTCGAAAAAGAATATATGGCTCTTAAAACAAGAAAGGGGATCGTCGCCCACGTCAGTAATCAGAGACTTTACCAGTGACATAAACTCAGTTCTTGTTGGCACCGAAACATTATGGCATGGAGTTGATGTTCCAGGAAAATCATTGCGAGTACTTTTTATATACAAAATTCTTTATCGCGTGCCAAAACTTCCTCTTATAGCGGCGCGCCGGGACGAGTTAGATAAGAAGGGACAAAATGGTTTTACTGACTATTATGAACCACTAGCTGCAATGACCTTGAAGCAGGGCTTCGGCAGGCTTATTAGGAAAAAGACTGATACAGGAATAGTGGTTATGCTTGATGATAGGTTGTTAGGAAGACCAAGGTTGGTCAATTCACTGCCAAAGGGCGTTGTTCCTAAACGAGTTGAAGCTGAGAAGATATACATAGCTTTGAAAAAATTAGCTAAAGCCAGCCTACCACCTCGCGTTGATTAATTTTGAATAAGATAGGGAGAAAAAAATTTCTAATATTTTTGTAAGGACTTGACTTTTCAAGGCAACATCACCCTACAGAGGTCACCCCCTGTATTCCCTAACAATTTTTTCATAAATTATGAACCATCAAGATGGCGAAAATTGGGAGGATTTATATGGAAAAGATCCAGATCTTTTTCTTGATGCTGTTAGAAGCGGAGAAATTGATTTAGCAGATTTTGATGTTGACGGAGAGGCCATTGAACTCATAAATGAATTTGGCGATGAATTTGAAGACGACACAATTATTAGTTTAATCGAGGGCAATTATTAAATAAAAACAACCCAAAAATTTAATATAAATTCATGAATCCAAAAGAATATTATTACAACCGCTTCCGTCCTCAATTTGAGGAATGGGTAAAAAAATCACAAGCGCACGAGCATCCAGGCGAAGGCGTTTATATTCCCATTCAAAATCTACGTTCAAAAGATCTTTCGCATGTCTCAAAAGAAGATTATATGCTTTTTCATTGTGCGCTTGCCTGCACGATTCTTATCGATCAAGTAATGTATACGCACTTCAAAGATGATTATCCGCAATTCCAAAAGATGACATTGTATCCAAAAATAGAGTACGGAATTACAAATATTAATGTAAATCCATGGAATATTACGCATAGCGGAATCGGATTGACAATACTTGAGCGTTTCGTTGAATTTTTCGTAGCCGATCTTAAAGAGTTCTTTACACAAAATAAATTTGAACGAGCTATATGGGAAGCGGTAAAAGCGGCAATGCTTACCGACAAGGATGTTGTGAGCGGCCCGCGTGGCAAGATTTTTAAAAAAATTTTAGAAAAAAATTGACATAGTATAGGGGGCGGTTCACAAAATATTTATAGTAAAACATTTTGAAAAGTAAAAAGGATTATCTTAAATATCGCAACAAATATAAGCCGGATGAAATCCGCGTGATTTTTGTGCTGGAATCTCCACCAATTTCAGGAAACTATTTTTATAACAATGAAGGCGAGATAGCAGAACCTTTATTTAAGGCTATGATGAAGCTCATTGACTTCGTGTCAGAAGATAAGGAGACGGGCCTCCAAGAATTCAAAAAACGTGGATTATTCCTTGTTGACGCAATCTATACACCGATCAATTATCCAGAAAAGGGACAGCGATGGCGCAATGATCAAATTCTTGAACGGTACCCCATCTTGGTAAAAGACCTTAAAAATCTGGTTGGGAATAACAGCATTCCTCTTATTTTAGCTAAAATCAATATATGCCGGTTGCTTGAAAAAAAACTAAAGAAAGACGGGTTTAGAGTATTGAATAATGGTGTCGAGATTCCTTTCCCTGCTCATGGTTGGCAAAATACGTTTACAGAGAGAGCCGCCGAAGTGTTCAGAAGAACAAAATTTACGATTTAGAGGGCAGCGGACAGTTCTCAAAAGGAAGATAGTTTGATAAAATGACAATGTCATTCAAGTTTTTTATTCCCACCCGCCACCCCAACAACTTCTTTTTTTCAAAATTTTTTGGCTCAGTATTAAACAGGCAGGCAAAAAGAAAAAGGGATCTGGGGAACATGAATTTTTGCCTGCCTGATGTCCTGCGCAGCAGGACTGGGGGCGGGACGTGTTTTCGCAATTCTGCGCCTCCCTCATACGCCTCGTTACCCCGTTACTTAAATGAGCAGAATCTCAAAACAGATAAATTTTCGTTTCCTTATTAAAAATTTTTTAGGGCGCGCGGAAATAAAAATAGTATAGAAAATTTTTCTGTTTTGTGCGCCGATAGGCGTGCGGAAACACGTGGGCGGGATTACAAATCCGTATACGGATTCTCCTTAAAAAAAGTTCGGATTTCGTCCAAGACACGGAGCCACATTGTATGTGATAAGCTTAAATTATATTAAAATATGACAGCAAATATCCAATTACTACAGAAGCATTTAGGTCGAATAAAAAGACTTTACGAGAGAGAAATTAGGGCCAAAGATGGAAATCCCGGTTTTTTGATTCGATCCGGAAGAATAATTGATGAATTGCACGAGTATTTAAAAGGCGAGCTAGTTAATAATGGTGTTAAGAAAGAATATATTCATCCGCCATTAGGTAAAACTTCACCAGAATTACCTATTAGTGGTTATTTTAAATCCAAAAAACAAGATCTTTTAGTACAAAAAGAAAAAAATTATCCTCTTATCAGCATAAACATCAGAAGTCAATTGAGTTCAGTGCAGAAAAACTATGACACTCTATTTGAGCGACTTGTCGCAGAGGCAGTAAATATACATGAAAAATTCTTACGATTACCTTGCGGCTATTTATATTTGCTACCAGCCGTGGGATATAATTCTACAGCGATGAAGAAAAATAAGGTTATAAGAGATGAATATTTTAATTGGGAAAAGTATTTAATAACCTTCAGTTTATTAGCCAACAGAAATAGTATCAGAAATAAGTCATTTAAATATGAAAGAATTTGTTTATTAGCAGTAGATTTTTCATTAAATCCACCCGTTATACTTTCTTCAATTGATGATTTTTTAGATCGTAATTTGATTGACAAAGAATTTACTAAGAGTTTTGACTATTCTTCTCTTGGAATCGATGACTTTATTGAGAAATTAATAGCTATTTTTAACGCAAGAAATAAGATACCTGTTTCACGATTGTAGTGATAGTTTATATTTTTTGATCAAAAATTTGTCGATTCTATCCATCATTTTTTCTGCTTCTAAATATCCAAGTTCTTGTTCTGTGAAAATTGGTATCCCAAAAAGTTCAATAAAATTTTTTTGATAACAGGGATAAGCGCCCTCGATAGTAAAACTTGTTCTTGAGATATAATAATCCATAATCTTTGAATTTAAAATTTTCTGTAAAATATTTAATTTTATCTTTTGATCAAGTCCAAGTTGACCCACTTTCTTTTCGTAAATGCCATAGCCATTACAAAATAGGGATTCCTCGTTATTCTCTAAGAGAAATCTTGGCTTATCGCTGAAGGTAGGAGTTAGTAGTTTTTTTCCTCTAATACTTAGCCCCTGTGTTCTAGCATAGGCGTACCAAACAGGATATTGTCCGTTACCTTTATCTCTTATTGATAATTCGTCTTTTGCTGCAAGTAGATATTCATAACATTTTGGGAACTTCTGCTTTAATTTTTTTTCGGGTATAATTTTTGCTGTGCTATTCTTGATAATATAAGGGAAAATTATCATTCGTGAATTTTTTGCAAGATTTTTTTGATCTTTGAAATCAGATATTTTATCAATTGGTTTCACTATTTCTCGCTCGATAAGATAAACTTTATCTTTATAGATTTTTTTATAATAACCTTTTTCAAGGCTTTTACCTTCAATAAAGTAGACATTATCTTTACAGGTCGCTATACCTACTCGAATATCTGTCATGTCACCTAATTTATTTGGTTGTTTTTCTATTTTTTTAATATTGAGCCGATCCTCTCTTCGTAGCAGTCTCCACTTTTTTATATTTAAATCAGTATACTCAATTGGAGAATAATTTAGATTTTTGAGATTTGCCAATGATGCTGGACTTTCTATTTTCTCATATAGAAAGTTTTTTCTTTCTCTCTTAGAAAGAAAGGTTATACAAGTATATGTTTGAACTTTAAATATCTTTAAGTGATTGAAGTCAATAATTCTTTCAATAAATCTATTATTTTGCAAATAACTTCTCAGGCAGATTCCTGCCAAGGAAGTGAAATAATTATTCGGCACAATGTAAGCTAGTCTTCCTGTATTTTTCATTATCGATAATCCTAGCTCAAAGAAAGCAAAGTATAGGTTATAGGTTCCTTTCTTTAGAGTAGTCCAATTTTCATAAAGGCCTTTTCTTAGTTCTTGCGGAAGATCTTGATATTTAACATAAGGCGGATTTCCTATAATTATATCGAAGCCACCATTTTTAAAGACTGATGGAAATAAATGTTCCCACTTGCTAGCCAAGCTATCTTCAGTATAGATATTGAAACTATAATTTTTTTCATCTTCTCCATTTATTGCCGCCAATAGTGATAACAAGATTTTGCATCGCCTGGTACCATAATCTAAAATATCTACGCCATAAATATTATCTTTTATTATATCTTTAATTTTCTTATTAAATTTATTTTTGATATATTCACATGACGCTATTAGAAATGCGCCGCATCCGCAACTTGGATCGCAAATTTTGTCATTCGGTGATGATATGAGCTCATCCGACATAAAATTAGTAATAAAATCCGGAGTAAAAAATGCTCCATTTAATTTTTTGTCATTATCTGGTATTAACAATTCAAATCCTCTTACCAAATCATCAAAACTTTCAGGCATCTTAATTAAATTTTTTATCTCGTTTATGTTTCTAGATTTTCTGTTAATAATATCTAGAAGAAGCAGATTTTTTTTAATCTTTATCTCTTTATTATCAATAAAAGCCTGAATAAGCGCCTGTTCGATTTCTTCTATTGAGTATTTTTTTATTAGATTATCCATACCCCGTTGTTTTTTTATTTATTTAGATTTTTTAGAAGTTCTAATAATACTGACAACCTTGCCCTGGATTAATAGTTTTTTGACAAAAATCGGTTTAATATTTATTTTTGCAGCCGTAATAATGCATACTTTATTATATTATAGCAGATTATATATATTTTCCCTAATCGGAGCAATGCATACTACAAGTGCTATTAACACCTGTAGCATGTATTTTTTGCTCTACCGCCTTCTTCTTTCAGCGATGGTCGTTCTTGGCCTTCGTTTTACGGCACGCTTTCTGACAAACCTGCCAGTTCCGCAACTACGATTAATTTTTCTTGTTGCCATAAATTCGTTTATTAATTGATTAGCTTTGCCTCCCTTGTGACACGTACCCGACCTTTATAAGAATTGTATATGCCATAAATTCACTAAATATGAGCTTATAGGGGACAACATAGTAATTGTAAAACACCCCAATTTATCTGTCAAGCATTAAATAGTGTCAACTGTGGATAACTTTTTTGACAAATTATAACCAGTGTTTTATAATAATCAAGGTAATTAGTTTAACCAATATTTTATGCATAAAACACAAGAAAAAATATTAAATATAATGGGCACCCATAATTTAAGCAAAACGTCATTTCGTGAAATAGGTGGATTAATAGGAGAAAAAGGTAGCCCACAGAGAATCAAGCATCATATTCTGCAGCTTAAAGAAAAAGGGTTGATTCAACTTGATCAATATAACAAACCACTTAGAAAGATTCCTAGGGGGAAAATCAGAAACAGTGATTTGGTTTCTGTCCCACTAGTTGGCGCTGCAAATTGCGGCGTTGCTACTATATATGCCGATCAATATATTGAAGGGTATTTAAAAGTATCCAGGAAAATGCTGGAAAGAGTAAAAAATATTTTTGCTATTAAGGCAGTAGGGCCATCCTTAAACAAAGCCAATATTAAAGGGAATTCTATAGAGGAGGGCGATTATGTAATCATTGATAGCGAGGATAAATCACCTGCTAATGGAGATTATGTTTTGTCTGTTATTGATGAGGTGGCCAATATTAAGAGATATATTAAAGATAAAGAAAATGATCGGATAATTTTATTGTCTGAATCAACCGAAGATTATCCACCTATCTATATCCATCCCGACGATAACTTTGTGATTAATGGCAAAGTAGCTCAGGTAATCAAAAAACCAAAAATAAATTAAAAACATCACTAACACTAAGAGCGTTAATGATTATGATTTGTAAAAAACCATGGCGATTTTTAATGATATAAATTTGAAAGATTGGAAAGAGTCAGAAGTTTGGACTGATAGCCTTTGGCTTATCCCTGAGAGAGACAAGTCAGGAAAGCATAACGGATTTTTTCATGGTAATTTCGTTCCACAAATTCCTAATCAGTTAATTTTGAAGTATACAAAGAAAAATGAAGTAGTTTTTGATCCTTTTGTGGGTGGCGGAACTAGTGCCTATGAAGCGGAAAATTTAAAAAGAAATTTTATAGGCATCGACATACAAAAAGATCTTACAGAACAAATTAAAAAGAATATTGATGCTAAAAATAATTTTTTTGAATTGTTGGCTGGTGATAGCACTGATTTTGGCACTTTTGACAAAGTCAAAGGGATTTTAAAGAAACATAGAAAGAGAAATGTCCAACTCGCAATTTTGCATCCCCCATATGCAGATATAATAAAATTTAGTAATTTAAAAGAAGACTTATCTAATGTAAAATCATTAAAGGAGTTTTTAGAAAAATTTTCTCAGGTTTTAAAGAATACTATTTCGATCCTAGAGAAAGATAGATATCTAGCTATAGTTATTGGCGATAAATACACATCAGGGCAATGGATTCCTTTAGGATTTTATTGTATGAACGAAGCTCAAAAGCTGAATTTAATTCTAAAAAGTGTTATAATTAAAAACATGGAAGGAAACAGAGCAAAAAGAAACAAGGAAGCGATTTGGCGATATCGCGCGCTTTCAAGTGATTATTATATTTTTAAACATGAATACATTTTAATTTTCAAATATTAAATATGACAACACATGTATTTATTGTAGATTCAACTACATTTAAAATTCATTTGGAGTATTTGTTCGCCGGAACAGGATCTAAGAAAAAGAATGGAATGTCGCATGAAGGCATTTTTATAGATTTTAATAACGATACAACAACTTCGTTGCATTTCAAGACGGAGGATAATCTTATTGGCATGATTGCAGATACTAATCGTATCAGAAAGAACGATTTGATAATTTTTTATCTACAACAAGATTTTTCCAATAATATTTTTGACGGTAAATTCTTTGGAATCTTTAAAGCAAAACAAGACTGGGCATTTTTGGATAACTATACAGATAATCAGTATTTGAATTCTGAATTAAATAAATCATTAACTTTCAGGGTGCTAATAAATCCGCATAAAATTTATTCAGAAGGAGTTACTGAATGGGAAGCGTTAGATGAAATAAAAAACATTCAATCACCCAATCAGATGTTATGGAGCTTGATTTACAGAAAACTAAAAGGAAATCGAGGTAATACAATGATCACAATATACGAATCGGAAAGATTATGTCAGCTTATTAGGAACAAAAATAATAGGCAAGAATTAAATTGCGATGATAAATTGTTGTCATTTGATTTAAGTTCGCAAAGAATAGTTTGTGGCAACCAAAAACCAAATGTCTATAAGGGGCGCAAAGAAGATATTGATATGTTGCCGAGATTGATTGCAAAATCTGAACTTAGAAAATCATTTGAGCCACATTTACAAGCATATGTCGTAAAAAATATAGGAATGGGGCTAAATAAAGAATTAGATAAAATTATTTTAGAAGGAAGCGATATTGAGTGGCTGGGCAATGAAGTTTCTTGTGGCGTAGGAATGCAAAGAATAGATGTCATGCTCTCGCTTATTAAAAATGAGCAAAGAGTTATTGTGCCCATTGAATTAAAGGCCGTAGAAGCTGACGAACGTAATATTATTCAAATTCAAAGATATATTGATTGGATAGAACAATACTATATTCCAAACAGACAAAGCGACATACAACCCGTTCTTGTTTCAAAAATGATAAATGATAAGACCACTAATCGTTATCAAAAAATTGTTCAAAGTTTTGAAAAATTTAATTCT
>JALLOP010000031.1 GCA_027718005.1 Patescibacteria group bacterium AH-259-L07
CACTTTTACTATGCCTACTATCACCACAAACAAACGCGCCTACCATGATTATGAAATCATACAAACCATAGAAACTGGTATTGTTTTATCTGGACCTGAGGTAAAATCAGTAAAGTCAGGCAATATTAATCTTTCCGGAAGCTATGCAACCATTGATAAGAGCGGCACTCCGTGGATACATAACACCACGATTGCGCCGTATCCACCCGCTGCCGCAATACAACAAAATTATGATCCAATTCGCTCTCGAAAACTACTATTGCATAAATATGAAATTGCTTCATTAATTGGCAAAATAAAAACAGCACGGACAACACTTATCCCCTTAAAAGTATACACTAAAAAAGGGCTTATTAAATTAGAAATTGGCTTAGCGCGCGGAAAGAAAAAATATGATAAGCGAGAAGCACTTAAAAAAAGAGATGTAGATAAAAAAATTAAAAAAGCATTGAAACAGTATCACCAACAGTAATATTATGTTTCTCACAAAATCCTGTATTCACCTCTAACACATATTGCACTGGATTTTTGGGTTGAAATGTTTGTGGATATGATTCTGGTAAAACATTTGTATGCAAGTCAATTATTTGATACTTCTTATCAATCCAGATAATATCCAGGGGGAATTTCATATCTTTCATCCAAAATGAATACAAATCCTGTGTGTCATATATAAACAGCATCCCTTGATTTTCATATAATGTATCTCTACCCGAGAGTCCTCGTGTTTTTTCTTTAAGCGTTTGAGCCAACTCAACATTAATAAGTACATTATTAATTTTTACCCTACTAAACTTGTTTAAAGCCGGGCTTTGAACATTTTTTTGAACATTTTGGGAATATAACAACCAGCCCCATACAACTAAAATGGCAATTATAATTATAAAAACAAATTCTTTAGGCAAAAATCCCATAACTGAAGTGGGGTTAAGAGAAAGGGTTACTTTTCTTTTACGCCCGAACGACAATTTCAATCCTTGCTTATACCCTATCGGGCTGCCGAGAATCGAACTCGGGCTATATCCTCCCCGAGGACACGTACTACCATTATACTACAGCCCGGAATACTAAATTTTAGAATTCTTCTTTAAGGTTTTTAAACACCGTGTGCACAACTTTACCCTTTTGCCAGAAATTTTCTTTGTTTGTAAATTTAAATATTGACGCCGCTTGGTCGCCACATTAGAATGAGATCGAGAAATCGCTGTAGCAGGACCACGCCCGCAAATAGTACACTTTCGAGCCATAAAATCCTATTTAATATATTAACAGATAGTATTGTAACACGGAAAATTTGCTTTGACAAGCGTTTTATCTATGCTATTATATTACCTACTATGAGTTTACTGTTTTTCTTTTTTATTATAATTCCCTCTGCAATTATTCATGAATATGCGCATGGTTGGGTTGCAGATCAATTAGGCGATCCTACTGCCCGACACCAAGGACGGCTTACCTTAAATCCATTAGCACATATTGATATGTTTGGCACTATTTTAATGCCCTTATTTTTATTTATCCTCTCAGGCGGTAGATTTTTGTTCGCCTATGCAAAACCAGTCCCTTTTAATCCACATAATCTCAAAAATAAAAGATGGGGGCCTAGTCTTGTTGGCCTTGCCGGGCCATTAGCCAATTTAGCTGCTGCTCTTGTTTTTGGTTTAATGATTCGATTTTTACCACCAAGCTCTTTTGCCTTTTTCTTAAGCATTATTGTCTATGCTAATGTGTTGCTTGCGGTGTTTAATCTTATCCCAATCCCACCGTTAGACGGTTCAAAAGTTTTGTTTGCGCTTTTACCCGACAGATTCAAGCACTATCAACTACTGCTAGAACGGTATGGCTTTTTACTCTTATTATTCTTTATTTTCTTCGCGTTTCAAATAATCTTTCCGATTATTTTTGGCATTTACTACCTTATTGTTGGCCAACCCTTCACATTCTAATACCCCTTACAATCTTCCCTTGTCTTGACATCTTTTTTATTTCTAGTAAAATTACCATAACAATAACGTACAATAAACTTATATGGCTAAATCAAAACAACAATTTAAAGTTATTATTGAGCAAAGTGATGATGGTTATTTTGTAGCTTCGGTTCCTGAACTCCCTGGATGCCATACACAAGCAAAAACCATCAATGGCCTAAAAAAAAGGATTCGAGAAGCTATCTCACTATGTCTTGAAGTAGCACGCGAAGACCCGCAATATCGCAAACAAATAAAAGAACTCTCCTATGAACCGCTTTTTATTGGTCTTGAAATGGTAGAAATATGAATGGACGACTACCTACGCTAAGAGCTCGAGATGTTATGCGAATCCTTAAAAAGCTCGGATTCTATGAAGTCCGTCAAAAAGGATCGCATATTTGTTTTAAACATCTTGATGGTAGATTTACATTAGTCCCTAAGCACGGTGGAGAAGATATATCTCGCGGTCTACTCAGACAAATTATTCAAGAGATTAATATATCACGAAAAGACTTTTTAAAATTATTGAAGTAGTAAAAAATATTAAAAATATTTTTTATAGTTATGTACCGAAGGTACATGTCCATTTTGAACTGTCATTTTGCATTTTGCACTTTGATTTTTACATCTAGCGATAGCGCTTATGCCTACGACAAATCAACTTGTCCGAAAAGGACGAAAACGATCTAAAAAAAAATCAAAAGCGCCTGCACTGCAGACTAATTTTAATATTTTAAAACGAAAACGAAAAAAAATGCCAAAAGGACGCCCCTATCTCCGAGGGGTATGTTTAAAAGTAACCACCCAAACTCCTAAAAAGCCGAATTCAGCCCTGCGCAAAATCGCACGGGTACGACTTTCAAATGGTATGGAAGTAACCGCATATATTCCCGGCGTTGGCCATAACTTACAAGAGCACTCAGTCGTGCTCTTGCGCGGCGGCAGAGTCAAAGATCTGCCTGGTGTTAAATACCATATAGTGCGCGGCGTATATGATACCTCTGGCGTTGAGGGCAGAAAACAAAGTCGATCATTATATGGTACTAAAAAAGAAATAACTAAATAACAAATTAACAAAATAACAACTTAACATAGCAATCGCCCACCATACATTCTAAAAAAACAGAAGTTTGAAGCATGATATGTTAAATTGTTAAATTGAATTGTATGCGAGGTAAACCTGCACCAAAACGAAAAATTACCCCTGATCCTCAGTACGGCTTAACTGACGTGGCTAAATTTATTAACTATATTATGCGAAAGGGTAAAAAAAGCCTTGCTGCAAATATCGTCTATACAAGCTTTGACCTTATACACAAAAAAACAAAAAAAGATCCCCTTACGGTATTTCATAAAGCCATTGAAAATGTTTCGCCATCAGTTGAAGTACGGTCTCGGCGTATTGGCGGCACAAATTATCAAATTCCCATGCAAGCAAATGAAAGGCGTCGCTTTATTTTGGCCTCTCGCTGGATTATTAATGCAGCAAAATCTAAAAAGGGGAAAGCGATGTCGGAAAAACTTGCGCAAGAACTTATTAATGCTTCCCTTGGAGAAGGCGATGCCATTAAGAAAAAACAAGACGTTCACCGTATGGCAGAAGCAAATAAAGCATTTGCTCATTTTGCTAGATACTAGACATGTATGCCTGAAGAGTTCTCACTAAAGCAAACCAGAAATATAGGTATCATCGCCCATATTGACGCTGGTAAAACAACGATTACCGAGCGTATTTTATATTACACAGGGAAAAAACATAAAGTGGGCGAAGTTCATGAAGGCCAGGCAGAAATGGACTGGATGGCACAAGAGCGCGAGCGTGGGGTTACTATTACCGCTGCCGCGACCACGGTCTTTTGGAAACCTCAGCAGACGGAAAAAATCAAAATAAATATTATTGACACACCTGGCCATATTGACTTTACTGCTGAAGTACAGCGCTCCTTGCGTGTTTTAGATGGTGGAGTGGTAGTATTTGACGGCGTGGCTGGGGTTGAACCGCAATCTGAAACCGTATGGCACCAAGCTGAAAAATTTAATGTACCATTACTTGCCTTTGTTAACAAATTAGATCGCACTGGTGCTGACTTTTATGCTGACCTTGACTCTATTGGTGAACGTCTTACAAAACATGCATATCCGATTCAGCTCCCCATTGGCGAAGAAGCAAATTTTAAAGGTATTATTGATTTATTGCATCGCAAAGCTAAAGTGTATTTGGATGATATGGGGAATGACATTGATGAACAAGATATTCCCCAAGAGTTAGAACAAAAAGTTGAAGAATATCGAAGCAAATTAATTGAAGCAATTGTTTCTCATGACGACACGCTTATGACTCAATACCTTGAAGGCAAAGAACTAGACGTTAATGAACTTAAGCGTGTTTTACGCAACGCAACCATTGAAGGGAAAATTATTCCCGTACTATGCGGCTCTGCACTAAAAAATAAAGGGGTACAACTGCTCTTAGATGCAATTTGCACCTATCTGCCCTCTCCTATCGATATCCCGCCCGTTGAAGGATTGGTCCCTGGCGGCGATAAAAAAGAGGTGCGCAAACCAGACCCTGATGAACCATTTGCCGCATTAGCTTTTAAGGTTGCTACTGATCCTTATGTAGGCCGGCTTTGCTACTTTCGGGTTTATTCAGGAAGCTTGTCTGCTGGCTCATATATACTTAATGTCACTACCAATAATAAAGAACGCGTGGGACGAATTGTGAGAATGCATGCAAACAAACGTGAAGAAGTCAAGGAAATTTCTGCTGGTGATATTGCTGCTATTGTGGGAATAAAAAATACTACGACAGGTGATACCTTATGCGACCCTAATCACCCCATTATATTGGAATCAATCACCTTTCCTGAACCCGTGGTATCGGTGGCTATTGAACCAAAAACAAAAGCTGATCAGGAAAAAATGGGTATTGCAATTTCTAAATTAACTGAGGAAGATCCAACATTTAAGGTTAAATCAGATGAGGAAACAGGACAAACTATTATCTCTGGGATGGGCGAACTTCATTTAGAAATTATTGTTGATAGATTAAAACGAGAATTTAAGGTTGAGGCAAACGTAGGCAAACCACAGGTAGCATATAAAGAAACCATTACGAAGATTGCTGAAATTGAAGGAAAATATATTCACCAATCAGGCGGCCGTGGTCAATATGGACACTGCTGGCTGCGATTAGAGCCCCTTGAGCAAGGGAAAGGATTTGAATTTGTTAATGAAATTAAAGGAGGAGCCATTCCAAGAGAATTTATCCCTGCAATTAAAAAAGGAGTGGTTGAAGCAATGAGTAACGGCGTTTTAGCCGGGTACCCGCTTATTGATATGTTGGTGGCTGTATATGATGGAACATTTCACGAAGTTGATTCATCAGAAGCTGCATTTAAAATTGCGGCTGCCCGCGCTATTCGTGAAGGCACGAAAAATGCCAATCCAGTTTTACTCGAACCTATAATGAAAATAGAGGTTGTTGTTCCGGAAAAATTCTTAGGAGAAACAGTCGGGGACTTAAATGCCCGAAGAGCACAGATCAAACAAACTAAAAGCAGGGAACAAGTAAAACTTATTGATGCAACCGTACCGCTCGCTGAAATATTTGGTTATACTACCTCGCTCCGTTCCATGACAGAAGGACGAGGAAGCTCAACCATGGAATTTTCCCACTATGCTCAAGTTCCTAAAAATATTCAAGAACAAATTACTGAGCCCCGTTAGAGGATGGGAGATTTGTTTAAATCAACATGCTTATTACTACAAAAAGTCTTACATAACTTAAAGTGTCTTCCATCCTCTAACGGGGTGAGGGCAAAAGCGCTTGATTTTTTACACAAAACTGTTATAATTACATTAATACAAGGGGATGGATAATAGTCGACGGAGATCGCGGATAAAAACTGCCTTTCGTCATAGAGATACGTTAGTTCTCTAAAACCATAATTGCCAACATATTGGACAAAGCCAAGCAGGCATTTTCTATTCCTGCTTTAAGCTTTGCAACTGCCTAATCTTTAGGCCGTCGAAGTTTACGACTCCTGCTAATAAGCTTCGGTGTCATTTATGCAGGATAGGTTAATTTTGCTGCCTATCAAAACTAACTGAAATACAAACAGGCTAACGATAAAAAAGGTTTTGTTCGGTTATAACTTTTTTATCTAAAAATCAACCGAACTATAAAGGTAGATGTTTTTATCTAAACTCTTACGGACACGGGTGAAATGCCCGTCATCTCCACCAACCACAAAACTAAAGTTTTGTTCAAAATAAAAGATAAAAAATAAAATATAAAAAATTTTTTCGTTTTTACATTTTTGTTTTTTCTTTTTAGTTTTTAATTTTTAATCTTTTCGTGAAGTACTATCATATTAACCACAAAATAAGGGCTCCAAAAATACGTCTTATTGATGAAAAAGATAATCATATTGGTATTATAGAAACTGAAAGAGCGTTAGAAATGACTCGTGAAAAAGGACTTGATCTTGTTGAAATTAGTCCGAAAGCTGATCCTCCGGTCGCAAAAATTTTAGATTTTGGCAAATTCAAATACGAACTGCAAAAAAAAGAAAAACTGCAAAAAAAACAAAAAAAAGTTGGCGAGATTAAAGGCATTCGTTTAACGCCGCGAATTGGAAAACACGACCTCTCTGTCAGAGCAAAAAAGGCAAAAACATTTCTATCACAAGGGCAAAAAATAAAAATTGAAATGATTCTTCGAGGCAGAGAAAAAGCCCATTTTAACTTAGCCAAAAATCTTATTAAAGACTTTATTACTTCACTCGGCGATAATATACAAATTGAACAACCGCCTAAAAGGCGAGGTCACCGCATTATTGCTATTATTGCTATAGGGAAAGATAACGCCGATACATAAAAATTATGCAAAAAACACGTAAAACATTTGCGAAACGACTGCGCAAAACAAAAAACAAAAAATTCTTGCACCGAACATGCGGGCAAGATCATTTTAACGCACGCGAATCAAGAAAAATCACTAAAAACAAACGTCGAGATAAACCGCTCAGCAAAAGCCTACAAAAAACACTTAAACAACACCTGTGATAATTATATGCCCCGAGTAAAACGAGGAAAATCACATTTAAAAAAACGAAAGCGCTTGCTCAAAGCAGCTAAAGGGTATCGTGGCGGAAGAAAATCTAAAATTAGATTAGCAAAAACAGCCGTTACCAAAGCCGGTGTATATGCATATCGCGACAGACGAAGAAAAAAACGAGAAGCGCGCGCCTTATGGCAAATAAAAATCAATGCTGCGTGTCGAGAAAACGGCATAACCTATTCTCAATTCATACACAAATTAAAAAATAATAAAATTGAACTAGATCGAAAAATTTTAGCTAACCTTGCTGAAAATTATTCTCAAACCTTCTCCGAAATTGTCAAATCCGTCCAAAAGTAAAAAAATGGTCCGGTAGATCAATTGGAGGATCATCTGCCTGTCACGCAGAAGGTTGCGGGTTCGAGTCCCGTCCGGACCGCCATGACCAAAAAAGCGAGGTAATCACTCGCTTTTTTGGTTACAACATGTCACTCGATCGTTCAGAGCGTCATCTTGTCTTATCCACAACAAATATATTGACAAGTCTGTGGTTTTACAACATTATGTATATATAATATAATTTACTTATCCACATTTGTACAAAAAATTGATAGTAGTGTTTATACGAAAATAAATAAGGAAAAAAAAGAACAAGGAAAAGAAAAACATGGCAAGCACGGATGCCTCCGTGGGTGTTTAATATTTTTCTTGCTCATCTTGGTTATTGTTGGTGTCTTCCTGATCTTATTTTTTCGCGTACCGCAGAAGATCGGGATTATAAAATCTCCTGCCGAACGCCTGCTCGCAGGAACTCCTGATCGCGACGGCGCCAAAACATTATTGAGCGAGGTGGCGGCAGCTGGTCTCAACACAGAAGGTATAGATCTATATGTTATCCCGTTTATTGATACAGGGGAAAACCTTGCTATTGCTGTGCTTAATGAATCAGAAGGTTTTAGTTTTAACAGATCCACCGGGCATAATCCAATAATTCAGACGATGATTGATTTGGTGACTGGCGATACTGCACAAAAGTTGAATGTGACACGATTGTCTCTCGAGTATCGTGATGAGTCATCTCAGTCACTTATGACACTTTCCGCATCGACATATGATATTAAACGGTTTGCCAGTGGCACAATGACACAGCAAGAATTTATGAATGTCTTGGAGGGAAATATAAACTATCCAGCAATATTATCTACACAAATTTCATCCATGTATAAACTTTTTAAATGAAATTGAGAATAAAGAAAATCATTATCCCTATGGCCTTGCTTCTTTTTATGGGTTTGGGTTGTACACGAACTGACACAGATATTGCCATTGATTTTTTGACGGAGTGGGCCGTGCAGGAAGGCATCCTCAATGAAGATGGTTCACCGACGCTTAAGACGGCCGCTGATGCAACGATTGATTCCTCCACTGGTGATCCACAAACAGATGCTGCCCTTGACGCTGGTGAGCGAGTGGTAGAGAGTATTAAAAAAGCAGATGTACAACTAGATAAGGCGAATCAGGTGCTTGGGACGGATCCGCCTAATACTGAAAAAGCCCTCGACCACGTGGATCAAGCAACCAAGATTCGACCCAATGACTGGTATATACGTAATCAGCGGGCGACGTTGTTAGCAGAGGTAGGCAGAGACGCCCAGAAAGACGCGGCCAGAGCAGACAAATCCTGTGATGTATATGGAGGGCATAGAAAAGTCGAGTGCGAATCACGCGTGTACGAACATCGTGCGCAACTGCTAGAGGATTCGATTGCGCGCCAGATTCGCTCAGGCAGAAAGGTCAAGTGTACCACCTACGAACTGCAGGCAGTAACCTACGATAGGTTGAGTTCAGTGAGCGCTGGGCGAGTGAAAAGCAGCGCAGACATTGAGAGCTACTACCAAGCGGGGAAGCGCGCGCAAGCGCAGGCGAGTCAGCCCGGCGTCACCTGTGCTCCATAATTTTTATATAACGTAGAAAAAAACTCGTAAACACTAGGCTTACGAATTTTTTTTGTTAATTTGGATACTTCTCTCCTAAAATCTTATACACCACGTCGCCATCAAGCGTTTCCTTTTTAACTAACTGCTTAACAAGACGATTAAGTTTAGCCTCGTGTTCTGTAATAAAATTCTGAGCTTCTTTTTCAGCAGTGACAATAGGAATGACAAAGAAAAAACGGGATGACAAAGAGAATGTGGGGCGATAAAGGGATGCGGGGCAACATCCTGTCTTATCCCCAGCACAAAAACTTGTCAAAATAATTTTATACTGTATAATAAATATCAGAAAAATGTTTCTTAACAAGAAGGAGGAAAAATCAATGAAACTAGCAAAGAGAATGAATGAAATTGGATTTGCGCTTACCGCAGGTCTCATAATAGAAGTGAATAAACGAAAAGCGGCAGAAAAAGATGTCATTGACCTCGGATTAGGCGATATTAATTTTGGGCATCCTCCTGCTTTTATAACAGCGGTTATCGAAGCAACACAAAACCATGTGAATACCTATACTGAACCAGGCGGACCATCAGAATTACGAGAAGCGATTGCCATAGCACATAACCAACACTATAGTGATTTTTACAAAGACAAAATAATTCAGCCTGATTATAGTCCTGATGAAATTGTCCATGCTACAAGTGCAAAATTTCTGATCGTCGCCTCAGCGCTCTCTCTTGCAAATCCTGGCGATGAGATAATTATTCTCACTCCGTATTGGCCACCGTATATCGACGCATTCAAGCTCCCAGGAGCTGTCCCTCAAATCTGTCATACCACAAAGGAAAACAATTTTTTCCCATCACCCCAATACTTAGACTCGCTGATTAGTAAAAAAACAAAAGGAATTATTATCAATACTCCCCATAATCCTACCGGCCGTGTATATCGATTTAAAGAGTTAAAGTGCATAGCTGATGCTGCCCAAAAATATGATCTAACAATTATCTCAGATGAAGTTTATGATACGCTCGTCTTTGACAACAATGTACATATTAGTATTGCATCGCTTGACAATGACACTGCACAACGAACAGTTGTTATTAAAGGACTTTCCAAAGGATTTGGCATGGGGGGCATGCGCTTTGGCTATGCTATGAGCAAGAATCCTGAACTGATTACAGCTTTAAAAAAGGTGATAAGCAATACGATTACCTGCGGATCATCAATCTTACAAGCCGCAGCTCCATCTCTGCTCCTCGACTCTATCGATCATGTTATAAAGATTAGGGAAGAGTTTGAAAAAAGAGTGAAGTTTACCGAAAATGTTTTGTCTAAGCATAGTATTCAGTTTCCAAAAGTTGAAGGGGGCATCTATGTATTTGCGGATATCTCGCCGTACCTTGACCACAAAATACCGACGTCAACTATCTTTGCAGAAAAACTTATTGCTGAAACCGGCGTTGTTGTCTTAGCCGGGGGCGCCTGCGGGAATGACAATTATATTCGAATCGCCCTTATCCAAGACATTGATATACTGGAAGAGGCATATAAAAGACTCGCCAGATTTATCAATAAACACACATAGTTAAAAAGTCTTGATATTCAATCAAGACTTTTTTCTAAAATAGAAAATACATTTGACTTCTTCTTTATATTCTACACGGCGTGAACAAAAAAAACTCTCCCAAAATAATCTTTCTGAAAATGAATCTTAAAAAACCGAGTACTCTTAATAAAGAACTCGGCTTTTTAATTCCAGTTGTTATAAAAAAATGCCCTCAGCAGGAATTGAACCTCGATTTCAGGATCCGTCCCGATACCAAAATTTTGCCTTTCAATGCCCCTGCCAGGAATCGAACCCGGATCTTATCCTCCGCAAGGATACACTCTATCCGTTGAGCTACAGGGGCAAAATTTGATACAGGGCAAGCAATCTCATATTTTACTTGCCCCGCACCGAACTTTGTTCTGGCGCGGGTCCATTAAACTATGAGGGCGCATAAAAATAAAAAGTCAAAAAATGCATTCGTGGTATTCGTATGCGATTCGTAGATTCGTATTACTACTAAATCTTCATCCACCGACTTGCTCGATCAATCAAGGTTTCCTCTTTTTTTTCAGTATCTTCTTCTAAATATTTCTTTAATACTTTGCGAATCTCGTCAGGAGCTTGATCCTCAAGTGGAACTGAAAAGTCAGGAGATAAAATATTTTTCAAATCAATATATAAACGCTTTATCTCTGGCGGTTTATATACAATACGAAAATTCCGCATATCATCCCACTCATAAAACCGCGCGCCAATACCAAGACCATTTTCAGAAATCGTAAATGCAACCTGAAGCGGCGGGTGTCGAAGCTGTAATGTCACAATCAGACCAAATAGGATGAGAAATAACGCGAACAAAAAATTAGCAGTAAGAACTGCGTATATAATACCCGCGCCTAACAAAAAAATAAGTATTACATACCAGCCTCTACTTCGCTCATATTCAATATATTCTGAAAAACTCCATGTAAGCAAAGTTTTACCGCGATTAATTTCCTTACCCGCCGTAGCTTTCTCGGCCTTCGTAGCCGAAGCTACTTCGGCGGAGGAGGGTTTTTCTTCAACCATAATTAGATTTCAAAATTAGTTAACTTTTTTTTAATTGAAAATCAAGGTTCTGACGAAGTCAGGTTCTTATAAAATTCAACCTGCTCTTCATCCCCTTTCTCTCCATACAACAATGACAAAATTGTATACCCTTGTCGCAATGTATCTGGATATGGTAGAGAAAAAGCACTAGTTATAAGATACACTGATTTTTCTGCTCTGTCAATTGCAGTATCTACATCATCTAATTGTTGATATACTTTTGCTAAATTTAAATACACTGGTATCATCTCCTCAATAAGATCTTGGCGATGCTTTTGATTCAAATGAGGATGATTAAGATCGGGATACAACGAAAGGGCATATTCACACATATCGCGCGCCTCTTCATCATTGCCTTTATATATTTTTAAATTACACCATTGATTATAAATCAAAGCTGTTTGTGGTGAAAAATCAGCAACTGCTTCATATGCTTTTTCCGCACTAATAAAATCAATTTCCTTTTTAGTTACATTTGCTTTTTCCGCCTTAAGCCAGGGCAGCCAGATTAATGCCTCGATTGGCTGTATGGTATCAGGAATACTCTGTATCTGCGCTATGCCGGTATTAAGAATATCAAGTTTTTGTTTTTGCTCTTGAAATAATTCTCTTGTTTCCTCTGTCATCTCGCGCTCTGCGCGGAAAGACAGAGAAGAGGGCGTCATTCCGTCACTTGGAATTAAAAACGATGCTTGGTATAAACTCAATGCATATTCTTGGCGAAAATAGGGATCATTGGGACTGAATCGAACCGCCTGCTCATGATCTATAATCACCTCCTGCCAATTACCATATGCTTTTGCGCGTCGTGCATCTAATAAATATGATCCTGAAATATATAATCGAGCATTAAAATACCATAATGAGGTAAGAAGGAATACGAGCAATAAAAGAATAGATAAACTTTTTTGAGGAGTGAGCTCCCCACTTGCGCGCACGTGGGCGGTAAAATCCCAATCACTTTTGATCAAATTCTTTGCCATTACTATTACTAAAACAATAAACACCCAAAAATAAACAAGTGTAGACATTACATGAAACGAAAATAAAATTGAAACTAAATACGCAAACAGCCCAGATAAAAGCAAAAGTACCAACACTCCATTCTTTTGTCTTCTAAGAAAATATCTTAAACCATGCCAAAACACGCTGCCAATTAAAAATAAATAAGCAAACAATCCAATAAATCCTGCCGCTAATAAAATATCGAGAATGTCATTGTGCGCATAATCTAAATAAATATTTGGCTTTTCATACACCGCAAATTCAGGCTGATAATACTTTGGAAAATTAAACCGCTGTACTCCAAGACCATATCCTATAACAGGCCTTTTTTTTATTAAATCTAAACTCGCCTTCCAATGCATTAAACGATAATTTCCTGCCTCCTCGAGGTCAGTAAAAGAAGCAAGACGGCCCATGAACGGACTTTTTAAAGTTGTACTATCAATATCAGCACTATTTAAAAATATTACAAAGCCTACTAAAGCAACAAAACAAACAATAGGAATAATTACTAATACCCTTTTGAGCCGCCATAAATACACTATGCTCATAAAAACAATCAATGCAATCAGCCCAACCCATGCACCGCGAGACTTGGTTAATATCAAAGCCCATACAAGAAAAACTAATAAAATAGATGAAAATGCCTTTATTGCAATATGTTTCTTTCTTATTCCATATATAGCAATAGGGATAACCAACAACAGCCATGAGCCTAAAAAATTTGCCTGACCAACAGCAGAAAATATCCGCTTAACCTTAAACGGATCTTCAGTCCAACTAAACGGATCAAAGCCAGATGCTTGAATAAATCCATATAAAGCCACAAATACAGAAGAAAAAACCACGGCAAGCAAAATCCGATATACTCGCTTCTTGTTTTTTATATTGATAAACAAAATACATGCAAAAACAAAAAAATGGAGCCATGCAAGATACCCCATACGTCTCTCCCATGACCCCCAAAAACTAAACCACGGGACAGAAGACAAAAGCGTTGAAATACCTAGCACAGCAATAAAAACAATAGCAGGAATAAAATACTTAATTCTTTTTTTAATTACTTCAACCCCGTTAGAGATCCACTTTTTAAAAGTGGCAGAAACCAGAAGTTTCTTATCTCTAACGGGGTCAATTACCGGTTTTGTATATAAAACAAGCTTTACTAAAAAAACAAATAGCAATATTTCAACTAACCCTTGAAATAAAATGTTTTTGGGAATCTCAAAAACATTATATATATTTCTGTCAAAATAGAGGGGAATAAAAAAAATAATTGCCAACCAAATGGCCTCAAGAATAACATCTATAAAAGGAGTATGATTTTGTTTTTTCATTACTTCAAAAACTAAGAAAGTGCTTCATCATACTTTGATGTTTTATCAGTTTCCCAAGGAAACACAACCCATTTATTTTTTGTATGTATAAAAAAATCAGGTTTTATTTTTGGATTTTTACTACTGTATATGCTCGCGATTTTTACT
>JALLOP010000032.1 GCA_027718005.1 Patescibacteria group bacterium AH-259-L07
CCACACGGTAGAGAAGATAGTCAAGGCAAGGATTTCACGGTGAGTAAAATTGTAAACGGTGAACTCGTTACGAAATCATTTGGAGTTTCTATCTCTCTAAAAAGTGTCGCGAAAGCACAAAAAAAGCATCCTAATGTACCTCAGATCCACCTGCCACTGAATTCAAAACCAGATGATATCGTACGTTCCGTTCTCGCTCTATTTAGATGATAAGATACTAAGCAGCCCTTAGCGAAAATCGCTCAGGGCTTCTTGATTTACTTACCTATCACAGATTTCTGTTTGTGCTGCGTAAATCAATAAAGCCGACATTTAAAAATGTCGGCCTCTCGTATCAGTACTATACGCATAGACTTTTAATTATGTGAACAATGAAATGGGGACATCTCTTAGAAATCCCCATTTGACTTTTGTTCAGTATCTTGTTGAAACTCAGAGCGTGGTTTATTGTGTTTTTGCTCTTTCTCTGCCATTTTCCTCATCCATTCCTCTCGAATCTCTCTTATGGTAGGCTGCTCAACTGCTCGTGCTCGAGATTTGCGGTATAAAGCCATACCTCTGCCAAACATAACAAGCGCAAGAATCCCCGTGTAAAAAGCCATCCACTTGAATCCGGTCAGAAACATAATTATAGCTGATATTCCTGTTAAAAAAGCCACTAAAAATTCGGGTTTGGAAGGATTGCTATCTGGGGAGCGTTCCCATCGTCGTATTATCTTTAGTGTAATAAAGAATACAATCCACGTTACGAGAAAGTATAGAACAAGAATTGTCCACTTATCTAGTGCCATGAAAATCCCTCCTTTTTTAACTAACTATTGCTCTATGTATAATAACAATATATCATATTTTTAAAAGCGTGTCAAGGTCACCACGAAAAGCAAAAAAGCCAGGTTAGACTGGCTTTAAGAACCTTGAAGCTTGTAAGGCGTAAAATTTGTATCCAGGCTTTAATACTTATCCATAAACAAACTGAAAAATTCCATTTTATCACCAGCTACTACGGTAACGTACAGCTTAACACCCTCACGCTCTGCGGGTAAACGTAAACCATCTGGAAAAGGCTCTCTCAGGAATATAACCAGATACGGCTCATCTGGATTTTCGCCCCTCTTTATTAAATCTTCCCTTACCTCTTCTAGTGAACGCGTACCGCCTTGTTTTGCTCTCTCAACTCTGCCTCGATCACTGTCGCCACATGCGCTGATATATTCACTATAGGGCCCACACGTCATAAAATCTTGCACAAATTGTTCCATAACTTTGTTTACATGCGCCTCTGGATATTCACTCATATCACCCCCTTATTTTATAAAGAACTACCATTACCATATCAGTTTAATATATTGCTCGTCTTTGTCAAGTGCAAAAATGAAAGTGCAAAAATGAAATGGGGACATCTCTTAGAAATCCCCATCTGACTTTTGTTGAGTATCTTGTTAAAACTCAGAGCGTGGTTTATTGTGTTTCTGCTCTTTCTCTGCCATTTTCCTATACCATTCCTCTCGAATCTCTCTTATGGTAGGCTGCTCAACTGCTCGAGATTTGCGGTATAAAGACATACCTCTGCCGAACATAACAAGCGCAAGAATCCCCATGCAAAAAGCCATCCACTTGATTCCGGTCAGGAACATAATTATAGCTGATATTCCTGTTAAAAAAGCCTCTAAAAAGGGGGCTTTGGATGGATTGCTGTCTGGGGGGCGTTCCCATCGTCGCCGTATCTTTAGTGTAATAAGGACTGCAATCGTCATTACGAGAAATAGAATAAGACTTATCCAGCCATCTGCTGTCATAAAAATCCCTCCTTTTCTAACTAACTATTGCTCTATTTATAATAAATATATCATATTTTTAAAAGCATGTCAAGCCAGTTAGAGGATGGTGTCAAGGCCATTTAAAAATTTCATACAGGGATGATAAAGGGTGTGATAAAGGGTGTGGATAAAGGGTGATTGACACATCTTGGGATTTTTGATAATCTTACAACGTTGATTGAACCTTAAAATAAAGGAGATAAATATGATGTCCAAAAACCAGTCTCCATTTGATTTTGCAAATCTTACTCCTGAAGATCTTATAAACATGACTGATAAAGCAATTATCCAAACACAGCGTGCGGTAGATAAAGTTATTGCAGTAGATGGCCAGCGCACTGTTGAAAATACATTGCACCGACTCGATCGCGGCACGTCTTTTATTGAAAATGCATACGGTATTGTTGACCTGATGCACAATGTACATCCTGATGCAAACATTCGCGATGCCGCTCAAAAATGTATCCCACAGTTAATAAAATTTGATACAGAACTCTGGCTTAATAAAGAGCTTTATAAAGCTATTGCTGAATTAAATGTCTCGAGCGCAGATCCCGTAACTCAGCGGGTGCATGAACATATGCTGAGAGATTTTCGCCGAAACGGCGTTAATAAAGATGGGGCCGCAAGGAAACGAATTCAAGAACTGCAAGAACAAGGCGCGGAAGTAAGCACCACATTTGGACGAAACATTAATGAAGGCACACGAAGTATAGAAGTACCTATTGAAGAATTGGAAGATCTTCCAGATTCATATAAAAAAGAGCATAAACCAAACGCATCAGGCAAGGTCACGATTACGACAAATTATCCTGACTATATTCCATTTATGCGATACGCCAAAAATGAAGAAATGCGCAAACGCCTATATTATGAGTTTCAAAATAGAGCTCCAGAGAATGAAAAAGCACTCAAAGATCTCTTAAGAATACGACATGAGCTTGCAGCACTTCTCGGCTATTCACACTACGCTGATTATATTACTGAAACCAGGATGATTGGTTCTGCAAAAAACGCAGCTGCATTTATTAATAAAATTGAAAAGCTCACTAGAGAGCATGCCCAGCACGACTACAAACTTTTCCTTGAACAGAAGCGCAAGGATAACAAAAATGTGGATGAAATTGCCCCCTGGGATAGATTCTATTATAAAGAACAGCTAAAACGAAGCCGGTACAATCTTGACTCGCGGGATTTAATGCCGTACTTTGAGTATGATCGGGTTAAACAAGGTATTTTTGATCTCACGAGTAAACTTTTTGGCATATCATTTAAACAAATATCTGATGCACCGGTGTGGCATGAAAGTGTTGAATGCTACGAACTTTATGAGGGCGATAAACTTCTTGGTCGGTTCTATCTTGACATGCATCCACGCAAGGGCAAATTTAGCCATGGGGCATGCTTCCATTTAGTACCAGGGGTAGATGGATATCAGTTTCCTGAAGATGTACTTGTGTGTAATTTTCCTGGCGGAAACAAAAACACCAATGAGCCTGCACTGATGGAATATGATGAGGTAAAAACATTTCTTCACGAATTTGGCCACCTTCTCCACGCGTTATTCGCAGGGCATACACCATGGTTATATTTTTCAGGAACACGGGTCCAGCGTGATTTTGCAGAAGCGCCGTCACAAATGCTTGAAAAGCTTCTTGAACGAATTGAAACACTTCAAACATTTGCGCGTCATTATAAAACAGATAAACCAATTCCAACTGAATTTATTACTAAACTGTCTCAAACAAATACCATTGGACGAGGACTTTATGTACGCAGACAAGCAATGATTGCTGCCCTTTCGCTCGAAGCTTATGTTAGAGATCCAGCCGATCTTAATATGGAAACGCTTTGGAAAGAACTCTATAATATCTATAGCTCTTCACATTACCCCGAAGGAACGCACTTTTGGTGGTCATTTGGTCATTTAACTGAATATTCAGCAGCCTATTATACATACCCATGGTCAAAAGCTATTGCTGAAGATCTTTTTAGTGCATTTGATCCAGATAATCCATATAAACCAGAAATTGCCTTACGCTATCGGAAAAAAGTATTAGAGCCAGGCGGGACCAAAGATGCTAAAGACTTGGTAAAAGATTTTCTTGGCCGCGACTTCAATTTTGATGCGTTTGAAAAATGGCTGAATAGCTAAGTAATATTGTAAAACCTCCATTCGTGGAGGTTTTTCTCTTTGTCTTCCGCACGGGGTGCGGAATGAAAAGGGGTGCGGGGTGACAAGAGGACAAAGGATGACAGGGGGTTGACAGATCTGGAGACTTTTGATAAGCTAATAGTGTTGATTGTTCATTGAAAAATAGGAGGAAACATCATGAATTCCAAAAAGGAAACGGACCGGAAGTATTTACTTGAGCGAGTTGGTGATATTGATGTAGCACAGCTCTACTGTGATGACTTTTTCAACCTTGACCCCAAAGACAAACTGTTGGCATATTACCTTTCAAAAGCTGCACGTGCCGGACAGAACATTGCGCTTGATCAGTCAAGCCCGCATACCCTAGAGATAGAACGTAAACTTATCTCACTATATCAGTTTCCACAGGTTCTCCCCTGGATAAGAGAAAAAATTCATACGTATCTTAAAGAACTATGGATTCACGGCGGCATCTACCACCAGTGGACAGCTCGAAAATTGTCCCTTGATCTCACCGAACAGCAACTATTAGCAGCAGCTCGCGTTGGAGGGGTAAATGTTGATGATGTAGTAAATATACTCATTGATCCTAATGTCAAGCCGATGAATTGCAACAAAGGAGCCTCCGATATTATTCAACAAAGTTACAACAACTACTATCCAGGGTTAACGTTTGATGAGGTAGAGAAATGGGCAAAAGAGCATGAACAACACCCTCTTAACTCCCAGGTAGTAAAAGAAAATAAGACATTGAGAGAACGTGTTTGGCGTACGGGCAACAAAGATATAGCACCAGGAATGTATGCAGCAGAGTTGACAAAGGTAAATCACTATTTAGCGCAGGCAATGAAGTACGCAGCACATCCTCAAAAACAGGCAATACAATTACTTATGAAATTTTTCGAAACTGGAGATCTTGAGGATTTTAAGGCATTCAACATTGCGTGGGTACAGTATGAAGCTCCTGTTGAGTTTATTCTCGGCTTTATAGAAACCAATCTTGATCCCCGCAGTGCAAAGGGTCGGTATGAAGGAATTGTTCACGCAGTCGATACAGAGTCTACCGCAGTAATGGCAAAATTGGGGCATGAGGCGCGTTACTTTGAATCAGTAATGCCCTGGGATGATAAGTATAAAAATCCGCAGGTCAAGCCGCTTGACTTCAGGGTAGTGAACATTATTTTTTCGTGTGGTGATGCAGGACCTCTTATACCAATTGGTATTAACCTGCCTAATGACGATCAGATTCGCCAACAGTATGGGAGCAAGAGCGTGATGCTGAAAAATATTATGGAGACCGATCGAAAGACATTCCGAAAAAAACTTTTACGCGAATTTGCTTGGGATACTCAAGAAGTTGAACTTTATGAAAAGTGGGCTGACCTTTGCGAAGATTTAAGAATTGCAATGCACGAAGTGCTTGGTCATGCCTCGGGAAGAGTTGTCTGCGATTGGGACCCCTCAAAACTCTTGCCTGGCTGTTATGCTACGCTTGAGGAGGTACGGGCAGATCTTGTTGCTCTATGGCTCATGTTTGATCCTAAGCTGCAAGAACTCGGCCTGGTAGACGATGTTGATACAATTGGCAGGGTAGCATACCAATCATATGTTACTGATGGTGGACTTTTTCAACTTCGCCGTGTACCAACAGCTGACACGCTTGAAGAAGATCATATGAAGAACCGCCAACTCATTACCCACTACATCTTAGAGAATTCTGATGCTATTGCAGTTAAAAAGAAAAACGGAAAAACATACCTCTGTGTTACCGATTTTGAAACGATGCGGCAGATGATTGGAAAACTGCTTGCCGAGATTATGCGCATCAAAGCAGAGGGAGATCTCTCCTCAGCAAGAGCCCTTATTGAGCGCTACGGAACAAAAGTAAATACTCAGTTGCGTGATGAAGTGGTGCGTCGAGTAGCAGATCTTGACATTGCAAGCCATACCGCATTTGTGATGCCAGAGCCATACCTTGTCAGGGGGGATAGCCGACTTAGGTATCCATCTGACCTCACTGATCAAATGCTAAGGTTTAGTTCAGTGTAGCCAATGCATAGTAAAACCTCCATTCGTGGAGGTTTTTCTGTTTGCGGGAGTTGAGATCCCAAGTCCCGGAGTGAGAGGTCGGACCTCCATGGAGACAGCTCATCCTATCTGCGCTGAGGTCCGGCCTCCTAAGGGGATGTATGGTGACAAAAAAGGATTAATCATTTATCATTAGGAGGATTTTGCATGGTATTATCAATATGGTATACTATATGATACAATAACAATATAAAGCAAACATATCTTTGATTTTTAATATTTAATTTTTAATTTTAGTGAAACGCTTATGACGAGTCAAAGTCTTTTCTATATCACCACCAGCGCGGCAATTATTGTGATTAGTATCCTGATTATTGTCTTAATTATTATTGCCATTGTGATTGCGCTCAGGTTTGCCAAGTTTGCCCGCGGACTCTCCCGCGCATCGACCCGAATGGAAGAATTTTTTAAAACGCTCAAAGAAAAACTGAAATATTCTGCAATTATGGCACTCATGGCCGAAGGATTAAAAGAAACCATTGGGCTGATTAAAGAAAAACGAGGCGGCGGGAAAAAAGGCAAAAGGAAAAAATAAAAAGTAAAAACGACAAGGAAAAATTTAAAACTTTTTAATTTTAAAATGTCGTTTTTCATTTTTCAATTTTAATGTTTAATTATGTTTACTCATCTCCACACCCACAGTCACTATTCTTTATTAGATGGTCTGCCTAAAATTGATGAACTCATCGCCGCAGCAAAAAAACATACTATGAAGGCATTGGCCTTAACTGATCACGGCGTCATGTATGGCGCCATTGAGTTTTATCAAAAGGCAAAAGCAGCTGGCATTAAACCAATTATTGGCATTGAAGCATATGTTGCCCGCCATGGCAAAGACAAAAAACGACCAAAAATTGATGAAAAACCGTACCATATCATCCTGTTAGCAAAAAACAATCAAGGGTATAAAAATTTATGCTTTTTAACCACCATAGCCCATCTCGAGGGCTTTTATTATAAGCCCCGCATTGATTCTGTTGTTTTAAAACAATACTCTAAAGGAATTATTGCACTTTCAGGATGTATACAAGGAGAAATTCCACAATGTATAATTTCTAATCAATTAGATAAAGCAGAAAAAGCATTATTAACCTATAAGGAAATATTTGGCAATGATTTCTATTTAGAAATTCAAGATCATCCAGGACTTGATAGACAAACACTGGTAAATAAAGCGCTCATTAAACTTTCAAAAAAACATAAGGTAGAGCTGGTTGCAACGGCTGATCTTCATTATATAGATGAAAGTGATAAACAAACCCAGGACATTTTACTTTGCATCCAAACCAAAAAAAAGAAAGCAGATAAAGATCGCTTATGCATGCTTGATGATGAATATTCGTTTCACTCAGCCCAAGAGATGATGCAACGATTTAAAAAACATCCTGAAGCAATTGAAAATACGCAAAAAATTGCTGATAGGTGCAATGTGGAAATAGAGCTGGGCAAAATAAAACTTCCCTACTTCCCGATCCCTGAAGGGAATCGGGATGACAAAGAGGGGGATGGCAAATCTGCTGACCAATATCTCAAAGACCTGTGTGAGAAAAAACTATCTGACCGGTATCCGCGAAAAACCCCTCACTTGCGCGCAAGTGAGGGGCAGGCTAAAGAAATTAAAAAACGATTGGAATACGAATTATCTGTAATAAAGAAAACAGGATTTGCATCCTATTTTTTAATTGTGCAGGATTTTGTTAACTGGGCAAAGAATAATGGCATTGTGGTGGGCCCCGGGCGCGGATCGGTCGGAGGCTCTATTGTTTCATATATTTTAAACATCACTAATATTGATCCTTTACAATATGACCTGCTGTTCGAACGCTTCATGGTTCTTGGACGTATTGCTCCTCCGGATATTGATTTAGATTTTGCTGACACGCGCCGTGATGAAGTAATAAACTATGTTGAAGATAAATATGGTAAAGACCATGTTGCCCAAATTATTACCTTTGGGACTATGGCGGCACGCGCGGCCATCAGAGATGTTGGCCGCGTGCTTGACTACCCCTATGCTTTTTGCGACAAACTTGCAAAAACAGTGCCGTTTAATACAACGCTGAATAAAGCGCTTGCTATATCCCCAGAATTAAAAGAATTGTATCAAACGAACGAAGATGCAAAAACAATTCTTGATATGGCAAAAAAATTAGAAGGGGTTGTCAGACATGCATCAAAACACGCCTGCGGCGTCGTCATTACGCCAGAACCATTAACGAGCTATATGCCGATCCAATATGACGTTGCTGATAAACAAACCATAATTAGTCAATACGAAATGCATGCAATTGAAGACTTAGGACTATTAAAAATGGACTTTTTAGGACTAAAAAATCTCACGGTCATTGAAAACGCTGTCAAGATTATAAAGGCATTGCATGGGATTAGTATTAATATTGATGAAATTCCCTTGGATGACAAAAAAACATTTGCGATGTTAAAAAAGGCTCAGACAAAAGGGGTTTTTCAATTGGACGGAAGCGGTATGCGGCGATATTTAGAACAATTAAAACCCACCGCGCTTGAAGACATTATTACCATGATCGCATTGTACCGCCCCGGGCCTATGGAGCTTATTCCTGAATATATTGGACGAAAACAGGGCAAAAAAAAGATCACATACCTTCACCCTAAACTAAAACCCATATTAGAAAAAACATACGGCATTGCAGTTTTTCAGGAACAAATATTACAAATTGCTCGAGATTTAGCCGGCTTTACCTTAACTGAAGCAGATGTTTTACGCAAAGCAGTGGGTAAAAAAATTCCTAAGCTGCTTAAAAAGCAAAAACAAAAATTTATTAATGGTTGTATTAAAAATAACATTCCCAAAACTACTGCTGAAAAAATATTTGCTTTTATTGAACCCTTTGCCGGTTATGCCTTTAATCTCGCACACTCGACCTGCTATGCTATGATTGCATACCAGACGGCATATTTAAAAGCAAACTATACAACTGAATTTATGGCAGCACTCTTAACCGCGGACCAGAATGATATTGACCGTATTGGATTAGAAGTTGAAGAATGCAAAAAAATGAACATAGAGATTTTACCTCCTGACATTAATGAAAGTTATGAAAACTTTACGGTTGTAGAAAGTACATCATCAGAAAAAAACAAACAAGGCAGGATCAGATTCGGACTCTTAGCTATTAAAAATGTAGGCAAGGGCATTGCTAAAAGTATTATTGATGAACGAGAAGAAAATGGCAGTTATCAAAACTTGGAAGATTTTCTCTCACGTGTACTGAGTAAAGATTTAAATAAAAAATCTTTGGAAAGTTTAATTAAAAGTGGGGCCATGGATGAATTAGGTGAGAGAGGTCAAATGTTGGAAAATATTACAACGCTAACAGAATTTGCGCGAAAAAAACAAAAAGATAAAGAACAGGGGCAAACCACCTTATTTGGCATACTCCCCGTTGGCGGCTCGCTTAGTTTAAAACTGAAAAAAACATCATCGGCGAAGCACCAACAAAAACTATTATGGGAAAAAGAACTGCTCGGCCTTTTTATCTCATCCCACCCCTTACAAGAATATGAAAAGCTTATACAAAAATATGCGACACCAATTTCTCGGGCAAAAAACGATATCCCTTTGCAAAACCATATGCATAACAATAAGGTAAAAATTGTGGGGATTATCACTAATATTAAAAAAGTCACTACCTCAAACTCTCAAACCATGATATTTGTAAAAGTTTCAGACCCAACCGGCGAAATTGAAGCAATTGTATTTCCTAATATTTTTAAGGCTCATGCTCACATATGGGAAGAAAATAACATCGTCTCTATTTCGGGCAGACTTTCTGATAAAGACGGTGTGCCAAAAATCATTGCACAAACCGTAAAACAAGTAAACAAAGATACGCTCGATGAATGGTTGTTGAAAGGAAAATAAAATGATATAATAATAAAATCAAAAACTAAAGATAAAAAATAAAAAACAAAAACATAAAAACATAAAAATTAATCTAATTAATCCGATTCCCAATATTTTTTACCTTTTATTTTTAATATTTTATTTTAGCGATAGCGCTTATGCCCAATATCTTTATTTCTCCACACAATAAAATTGCATATATATTTTCAATACTTACCATACTTTTAGGCGCAAGTATAATTCTTGGCCATATTAGCACAAGCTATGGTGCAGAAATTGTAATTATCCCTGAGGCAGAAGAGATTGATGTAAATTTTAGAGTACAAATCGTCCAAGACTCGCCTTCGCATAAAGCTTCGGCGGAGCAAAATCAAGAAAATATATCTGATGAAGATCAAACACTGACGGGAAACGTTCTTGAAACGATTCAAAGTGCCAAAGATTCATATACTGCTGAGGCAACGGTATCAATGGAAGACTATGCTGAAGGAGAAATCACTCTTACTAATGACACATTCTCGCCCATCAATTTTGTCGCGAGCACACGATTTGCCTCTCCTGACGGCCTTATCTTTCGCGCCACCGATAGAGTATACATCCCCACAAAAGGCACCACTACGGCACGTGTCCGCGCTGATCAAATGGGCCCTGATTATAACATAGGACCAACAACGTTTACTATTCCTGGGTTAAAAAGCCCCGCATTAATAGAGAATATCACTGCGATAAGTGAAAACGCTATGACGGGAGGGTTGAAAAAAACCGGCATTGTGATGCAGGCAGATATTGATAAAGCAGAAAAAGCTTTGTATGACACGTTGTATGCACAAGGGATCGATGAAATTGAACAACGTCTGTATGAAGCAAATTCAGCACAAACTGGTCTTAAAATTGTTATAAAATCACAAGAATTAGAAAAACAAACAAATGCTGCAGCTGGTCAAGAAAAGGCAGAGTTTACCTCCACGCTCAAATTAAAAATTGGCGCGGTAGCATTTAAAGAAAACGACCTGCTTGATTTTGCAATCTCACAATTAAAAAAAGAAATCCCTGAACATAAAATACTTGCCGCATACGATTCTAGTAGCCTTTCCTACCGCTTATCAAGCTATGATCCAGATAAAGCGCGAGCTGAACTTGAGGCTCAACTTCGAGGATACATGGTTCTTGACGCAGGTCATGAAATATTGGAGAAAGTTCGCTTACGAAACTTATCTAAGTCTGAAGCCCAAACCTATTTAGAGAACTTTAAAGAAATCAAAAGCGCAGATATAAACCTATGGCCGCCATTCATCTTAAAAAAAGTGCCACACGATATTGGTAAAATTGATGTCACTATAAAAAAAATTAACTAAATGACTAAAATTCAATATCCCATTGACACCCTTCGTCATTCAACCAGTCATTTAATGGCTGGGGCAATTTTAGAGCTATTTCCCAAAGCTAAATTTGGCGTCGGCCCTGCGATTGAGAATGGCTTTTACTACGATGTTGATATTGGCCGCGCCATAACTCCTGATGACTTAAAAAACTTGCAAAAAAAAATGAAGCATCTCAAACATAAAAACCTTACCTATGAACGAGACGAAATAAGCATTGATACGGCAATAAAACTATTTAAAGCGCTCAACCAACCATACAAGGTTGAGCTTTTAAACGACATTAAAAAATATGGGAGCACTGAAATTGATGCGCGAGAATCAGGATTGGCTAAATTAGGATCAGATAACGTAAGTATTTATAAGCTGGGCGGCTTTACTGACTTGTGCCGCGGCCCGCATGTAAGCTCTACCCGTGATATTGGGGTATATAAGCTATTAAAAATTGCTGGTGCCTACTGGCGCGGCAATGAAAAAAATAAAATGCTCCAGCGTATCTATGGTGTGGCATACTCTAAACAATCCGAGCTTGACACCTTTTTAAAACTCCAGGTTGAAATTGAAAAAAGAGATCATCGAAAATTAGGAAAAGAGCTTGATCTTTTTAGCTTTCATGATGTTAGTCCTGGCGCTCCCTTTATCCATCATAAGGGCATGATTCTTTTCAAGGAACTAGAACGATATTGGCGCGAAATTCATGAAAAAGCAGGATATAAAGAGACCAGCACGCCTATTATGGTTAAAGACAGCGTGTTCTCTCAATCAGGACACTTACAGCACTATCGCGAAAATATGTTTGGGCTGAAAGTAGAAAAAGAACAATACTTTTTAAAACCAATGAATTGTCCTGAATCCACGTTTATCTATAGAGCGCATATGCGCAGTTATAAAGATCTACCCTTGCGGCTTTCTGAAATTGGCAGACTTCACCGCAATGAACTCTCTGGCGTATTAGGCGGCATGTTTCGCGTGCGCCAAATTACCATGGATGATGCACATATATATGCCACGCCAGATCAATTACAAACTGAGATCAGCAGCGTTTTAAAACTTATTAAGCTTTTCTATGCTCTTTTTAAATTTAAACCAACCTTTTATCTGGCAACAAAACCTGATGATGCAATGGGTGAAATAAAACTATGGCAAAAGGCTGAAAAATCATTACACTATGCGTTAAAAAAAAATAACATAGATTATGAGCTTAACCCAAAAGACGGTGCATTCTATGGCCCCAAAATTGATGTGCATATTAAAGATGCGCTTTCCCGTGACTGGCAGCTCGCAACCATTCAGCTTGACTTTCAAATGCCAGAGCGTTTTGATCTTAAATACATTGACAATAAAGGGAGAAAACAGCGGCCGATAATGATTCATCGGGCCATTTTTGGCTCATTTGAACGGTTTATTGGAATTTTAATTGAACACTATGCTGGTATTTTTCCTGTTTGGCTCTCGCCTACTCAAGTATATATCACGCCAGTAGGATCAGCGCATGAAACACCTGCAAAAAAAATAACACAAGAGCTTGAAAATAATAACGTAAGAGTATGGCTTGATACACTTAATGAAACCATTCCCTATAAAGTCAGAAAAGCAGAAAAACAAAAAATTCCCTACATCTTAGTTATTGGAGACAAAGAAGCCAAAAGACGTACTCTTAATGTCAGAATGCGAGGCGCTAAAGTAGAGCGCATGGGCAGAAAAAAATTCATTGATACCATTCTTGATGAGATAGAAAATAAAAAATAAATAAACTATCAGAGCCGGGCTTCGATAGTGGGGTATTTATAAAAATGACAGGATGACACTTTGTTTCAACTGTATACACTATTATGACTAAAAACAAAAAACTTCCTGCCTCGAGGGCTCGAGGAAGAAAGTTTTAAATTACCATTTGAAGCAACCTTTTTTCTTAATCAATCGCTGTCACGCTTCAGGGAATACCATACTCCAAACGTTCTTTCCTTATCTGCGACTTTCTGATAAAAACCAATTCCGATAAGGGTGGCAGCATCATTTCCCGCATTCTGGTATCCGGAAAGTCCGACAAGGGTCCAAGCATCTCTCCCCGCATTCTGGTATCCGGAAAGTCCGGCGGCGATCCAAGCATCTCTCCCCGCATTCTGGTATCCGGAAAGTCCAAAGAAAGTGAAAGCAACATTTCCTGCATTCTGATAAAGTGACGCTACGGAATAGGTATTCTTTCCTGTTATATTTCCTATTACGGTAAAAACAGTACCATTAAAATTAAAGGGCAGACAAAGGAGCGCCAATAAAGCAATTCTCTGAACATGCTTACTCCTCAAGGGACGATCTCTGAGCCAGCTTATCCAATACCATATGCCAAGGTAGATAGGAACAGTTATAACAAAGAGTGCAATGTTTCCCATGATTGTTTCCTCCTTACGTTAAGGTTCCTGTTTTTTCTGCCGCATCATTGTGGCAGAAAACATTGATCATAATCTATTCTATCATAATTCCATTAAAAAGTCAAGTGTGGTTTTCCACATGTCGTTCCACATGGTTTTCCACATTGCGGGGATTGATGGGATCGATTGATGGGGTCAGACCTCATCATGGGCTGTGGATAACTTAAAACACAATTT
>JALLOP010000033.1 GCA_027718005.1 Patescibacteria group bacterium AH-259-L07
ATTTGTCAAAATTGTAAACAACAGTTCATGATTGAACCTGAGGATTTTGATTTTTATGAGAAAATGGATGTACCGCCGCCAACGTTTTGTCCCGAGTGTCGGCTTCAGCGACGGTTGTCATTTTTAAATGAGCGATTTTTATATAAAAGAAATTGTGATTGTTGCAATAAAGAAATTGTTACGTATTATTCGTCTGACAAACCGATAACCGTATATTGTCCTTCGTGCTGGTGGTCTGATCAATGGGATGGTATGGGATATGGTCGTGAGTGTGATTTTTCACGTCCGTTTCTCGAACAGCTCCGGGAGCTTTTTTATAGTGCTCCGCACATGGCTCTTTCCGTTGATTATCCATCACTAGTCAACAGTAGATACGTAAACTATGCTGGCCATTTGAAAAATTGTTACCTTATCTACGTTGCAGATTACTGCGATAATGTTCATTATTCAAATATCCTTGCACATGACAAAGATTCGATGGACTGTACTATGCTTGGTGAGTCAGAGTTATGTTATGGAAATATCAATTGTGGGAAATGTTACAAAGTTTTCTTTTCAGAAGATTCAACTAGTTGCCACAACGTGTATTTTTCAAAATATTGCGTTGGTTGTAGCCATTGTTTCGGGTGCATAAACCTTCGTAACAAGAGTTATTATATTTTTAATAGACCATATTCAAAGAGTGAGTATGAGAGAAGACTTAAGGAGTTTAAGTTAAATTCTTATACCTCGATTGAAAATTTAAAAAAGAAGGTACTTACATTCTGGCATAGGAACCTGCATAAGTTTATGCACGGGCAGCATAACGTGAACGTGACCGGAGACTATGTATATCACTCAAAAAATCTGCGGAAAGGATATCAGGTGAGGTATGTAGAAGATGGCAAGTTTTGCCAGTTTATAACCTTACAATCCACCAAAGATGCATATGATTATACTGAGTACGGGAATAATGCTCAGCGGATTTATGAGTGTGTTTCAGTGGGTGAGGGCGTTGATACTATTCGATTTTCATATCAGTGTTGGCCAAACTGTTCTGATATTGAATATTCTATGTTTGCCATATCATGTTCAGGTTTATTTGGATGTGTTGGATTAAAAAAGAAACAATACTGTATTTTAAATAAACAATATACCAAGCAAGAGTATGAAACATTAGTTCCCAAAATTATCCAGCACATGAAAGATATGCCCTACATTGATAAGAAAGGAAGAGTATACAAATATGGTGAGTTTTTTCCTGTAGAGTTAAGTCCGTTTACCTACAATGAAACGCTTGCGCAAGAGTATTTTTCCCTTGATAAAAAAGAAGTATATAAACAAAAGTATGTATGGGAAGAGCCAGAAAAAGGGCACTATACGATTACACTTAAATCAGAAGCTCTTCCTGATCGTATTGAAGATGCACCTGATACTATAGTGGATGAAATTTTAGAATGCAGTGCGTGTAAAGGGGCGGTTCGTATTATAAAGCCAGAGTTGAAATTGCTTCGTCATTTTAGGTTGCCGCTTCCGCGAAAATGTCCAAATTGCCGTCATCAAGACCGATTTAGTCGTCTTAATCCTGTTCGTTTTTGGCACCGTACATGCCAATGTGCGGGCAAACAATCAGAAAATAGAGTATATAAAAATACGGTTGAGCATTTTCATAAAAGTAAACACTGTCCGAATGAATTTGAAACCACGTACTCGCCTGACCGCAAAGAGATTGTGTACTGTGAAAAATGTTATCAACAAGAAGTCGTGTAATGGTGAATAGTTTTTTCCTTAATTTTTCTACCGAAGTATAAAATACTTGACAATTTTTTGACTATAGTTGAATTTTTACAATAAAAAACCCTGACATAAAGTCGAGGGTGAAATAACACATTAATAAAGATTTTATCGGTTGAGCTTTATAAATCCATGAATTCTTGTTTTGAAATTCCTATTTGTTTAATTATTCTCTTAAGAAGAGGAATCCCGATATCTTTTCCGTGAGGATTGGGGATAAATATCTTTTGGCTCCCCTTTTTCATATACTGGTGTCTGGTAGCGGTGAATGGGCCTTTAAAGTCTAATTTCTTTAATTTTTTAATTAAAACTCTCCGGCTAATTGGATTTAGCATATTGCAGATTCTTAGTAAATTTTTTGAAATGAGGCAGTTTTTGCCCTTCAGTTAAACTTACGAGAATATAGTCTTCAATTACTTCGGCGAGTTGTCCCCTCACTTCTTCAACAGTATCAGCTTGAGCATAGGCGCCGGGGAGTTCATCTACGCTCGCGCACCAGCTCTTTGTCGCCTTGTCATATTCATAATTAGCTTTTTTCAACAATTCTTCAATATAAGAGGTAATAAATAGTTTCATATTAATTTTGATTATTTATTAGTTTATGTATTTTATTATAGCCCTTTATATAGGGTGTGTCAAATTTAAGTCGTGGATAACTTTTTAACCTGTTTTCTATAAAAATTATATGCCTCAGTCAGAGATAAAAATCTGTCAAAATTGTAAGCAACAGTTCACGATTGAACCTGAGGATTTTGATTTTTACAATAAAATTAATGTGCCTGCACCGACGTTTTGTCCCGAGTGTCGGCTTCAGCGACGGCTTGCGTTTTTTAATTTAACCAATCTTTATAATCGGCCGTGCGATCTTTGTAAAAAAGATGTAATTTCAATGTATGCACCAGATGCCCCCTATACAGTATATTGTCCCCCTTGTTGGTGGTCGGACAATTGGGACCCATATGAGTACGGCCGCGATTATGATTTCTCTCGTCCTTTTTTTGAACAATTCAATGATTTATGGCACGAGGTCCCGCTCTTAGGGCTTTCTCTTGATTTGCCCACTACCCTTGCTTCTCCTCATAATAACCACGCTGGTCATCTTAAAAACTGTTATCTTATTTTTCATGCTGATCGCAGCGAAGATTCTGCGTATGGAATGGTGAATTTTTATAATAAATCTGTTTTTGATTGCTCGTTGATTAGACTATCTGAGCTTTGTTATGATTGTATTCATGTATTTAAAGACAGTCGAGGAGTTGGTCTCAATCATGTTGCTGAATCGCTTGATTGCACGTTTTGTCGTGATTGTATTAATTGTCAAAATTGTTTTGCCTGTGCTAATCTGCGTAATAAAAAATATCACATCTTTAACAAGTCCTATACCAAAGAAGCATATTTTAAGACAATTAAACAATGGGATTTAGGTTCATATAAAATGTATCAAGAAATAAAAACTAAAGCCCAAGAGCGTTGGAAAAAGTTTCCTCCCAAACCGCGTTGGGACGAATTATCAGTTAATGTGACAGGCAATTATGTTTTTGAGTCAAAAAACTGCAAACAGTGTTATGAGGTAGATGGCGCTCAAGATTGTAAATATCTTTTTATGATGAGCGACCCGCCCCTTAAAGACTGTTATGATATATCAAGTTGGGGGAATAATCTAACGCTCTCGTATGAATGTAATGTGGTAGGCGAGAATGTTTCCAATGTTAAGTTTTGCCAAGAAGCAGGCATTAATTTATATAACGCCGAGTACTGCAAGTCATCAATAGGCGGATCAGATTATTTTGGGTGTGTATCAGTGAAAAAGGGAACGTATTGTATTCTAAATAAACCGTACCTCAAAGAAGAATTTGAAACCTTGCGCAAAAAAATAATTCAGCACATGAGTGATATGCCGTATACAGATAAAAAGGGACGAGTGTATAAATATGGTGAGTTTTTTCCTATAGAGCTCAGTCCGCAGTTTTATAATGAAACAGTTGCACAAAGATTTTTTCCGCTATCTAAACAAGAGATTATAAATAAAGGATATCAATGGAAAGATCCAGAACAGCACACCTACGAGATTACGATAAAAGCAAATGATTTACCTGATCATATTAGGGATGTATCCGATGATATGAATCAAGAAGTGATTGAGTGCGAGCAGTGTAGGAAAGGATTTAAGATTATTCAAATGGAGCTTGCATTTTTGCGTAGAATGAATTTGCCCTTGCCCCGACTATGTCCGTTTTGCCGCATTAATGAAAAATTTAATCAATGGGTGAAGAATTTACAAATAGTTACACGAACGTGTTCACAGTGCAGCAGCGAATTTGAAACCTCATATTCCAAAGAACGGGCAAAAACAATTTTATGCAAAAAGTGTTATCTTCAAGAAGTAGTGTGAGAACAGAAAATAAAAATTGAGCAGAAGATAATAATCATACTTCAACCTCTTTTGGTATTTGCCAAAGAATTACCAGGCCTAAAATAAAAAAGATTAAAATGGACCAGAGGGCATTTTGATAGCCAACTATTTCGTTTCCTGGTCCGGCTAATTTCACAATCAGGCCAAAGAGAATAGGTCCAATAACACCAGAAAACTTTCCGGTTAGTCCTTCAATGCCAAAGATTTCAGCAATCTTACGTTCCGGAGCAAGTTTGGTTATCATGTGGCGATTTCCAACCCAGACAGATCCTAAAACAGCGCCGCCAGCCATTCCTCCAAGGATAAAGGCTAGAACTAAGGGATTAACAAATTTTTCGATATTTAAAAATTGATAAAACCAATCATTAGTTGGCTGAACCAAGAACGTATTAATGAATGGCGTGTTTAGAAAAGCAGCAATGCTGGCGACCTTTAAAAAGTAAATAACAACTAAAATCCAGATAACAAGAGCAATAGTTAAAGACTTTTTTGGCCCGATTTTATCAGAAATTTTGCCAAAAATAAGTGAGCCAAAAAAAGCGCCCAAGGCTAAAGCGGCAAAAACAAAGAAGAATGATTGGATGGATAAACCAATGACTTGGGTTGCGTAAAGCGAAAGAAAAATAATAACCGTATTCATGCCATTATTGTAAATAAACGACGCTAGAAGAAAGCTGCCAAGTCCTTTCATCTCCGGCATTCTTGTTAAAGTATGCTTAAGTTCAGCCAAGGCTTTTTTCAGGATTTGACTAAAAGGAATTTTTGGTCTGGGAAGATCACGTAGAAAAAAGAAAAGGGGCAAGGAGAAGATAAAATAAAAAATGGCTGTTGCAGGAAAGATTGCCTGGACTGCTTCTTTGGTTCCCCAGCCGATTTGACTCATGAGGATATAGCCCATTAGCAGAGTGCTAATAGTACCAAGATAGCCGACAGCAATGCCAAAACCAGAGATACGACCCCGTTCTTTAACGTCGGCAATATCAATCAGCTGGGCATCATAAAGATCAATATCAATGATGTTAAAAAAGTTTGCTAAAGAACCGAGAACAAGGGCAGTAATAAGACCAACGTAGCCGGTTAAAGCAGTTAGAAAAACTGTAATTATTGTAGAAATAAAAAGAATAGGAATTTTTCGGCCAGTGGCATCAGCTATTGCTCCAATTAAAGGGACAAGAAAGGCGCCCAAAAGCAAAGATAAACCAATGGTTAGTCCTATTTGCAATTCGCTGCCCCCTAAATAAACTTTGATAAGTATGGGAAAAAAGAAAGTAATAAATAAGGCTGAGAAAACTGTGTCCGCAAAATCATACAGCGACCAGACAAAAACTTTTTTAGTAAGTCATTTAGGGATCATAGATGTTTTTTAAAGAAATCTTCGATTCGTTTTTGGTATTTGTCACCGAGCTCTCCATGAACAAGATTTTCCTGGAACCAAAACTCCGCTCTCAGATTATTTTTTAGGGCTTGTTTTAGACGAAGAGCGTTGGAGAAGGGGATTACTTCATCATTACTGGAATGGATGATAAGAATTGGGATGGTGATGTTTTGTACGCTTTTTTCAGGTGAAATATTTTTTATATCAATACCCAAAAATATTTTTGCCCAAAGACTTATCAGATATGCCAAGGGATATTTCAATACAGGAATATTATATAGTTGGCGAGCCATAAGATCGAGGTTGGCATAACTTGATTCTGAAACGACTGCTTTTATTTCTGGGGATTGAGCTGCAGTCATTAAGGCAACTGCTCCTCCTAAAGAAAATCCCCAAACGCCAACTTCTTCAATGCCGCGTGATCTAAGGTATCTAATGGCTGCAAAAAGGTCTTCTGTTTCTTTAGCTCCGATTGTAGAATATTTGCCATCACTTTGCCCTAGATAGCGGAAGTCAAATAAAAGCAGATTATATTTTTGATTCAAGAAGGTGAGTAAAGGTAAAATATTGCCTTTATCTGCTGGATAGCCATGCAGCAGTATGATAGTTTTAACCTTTTGGGTTTTAGCTGGTATAAACCAACCGCGCAGGGTAAGACCATCTTTAGTCACAAACGATACTTCTTCATAATCAAATCCAAGGTCTTTTGGGTTGATGTCTGAAATAAACTTTGGCGGCCTGATAGAGATATAAAACCCAAAAAGAGAAGCGAAAAGAAAAAATAAGATTATCGCAAACAAAATGATCATTAATTTATCCATAAAAAAATGATAATAAATAATCTACAGATATTATAAAATAAAGAGATGGAGATTACAATAGGTTGCGACCACGTTAATATTAAAAAGTTTAAAAAATCCGTTCAAAGAGGCGGAGGTACATTTTTAAATAAAATATTTTCTCCTCACGAATTAGTCAATGCTAGGGCAGAGGAAACTTTGGCGGGATTATTTGCGGCCAAAGAAGCAGTTATTAAGGCCCTGGCCTTGAAAGCTGGCGATTGGCACAAAATAGAGATCGTGAAAAATGAAAGTGGTCGGCCAGAAGTCAAACTGTTAGGATTAGAACATAAGATAGTTAGCCAAGATATAAGTATTAGTCATGATGGAGAATATGCTTTTGCTGTAGCAGTATTCTTATTTTTATGATATTAACCAAAATTTTAGAAAAAAACGCTAAAGAGTTTGCCAATAGGTCTGCCCTGACGATGCGGATGGGTTATCGTACTGTTTCTTTAACCTATAAAGATGTTTATGATTTGTCTTTGGGTGTCGCTTGTCTTTTACAGAGAAAGGGGGTTAAGAAGGGTGACAAAGTTTTGCTGCTGGCGCCCAATTCACCTTATTGGGTTTGCATTTATTGGGGCTCTCTTATAAACGGTTGTGTTTTGGTGCCGCTTAATATTCAAAGCACAAGTGAGATGATAGAAAGGATTGCCGCCCAAACCAAAGCTAAAATAATCTTTAAGCATTTATTCTTTAAAGAGGCCGTTCCCGAATACCTTAAAAGTTATGATATTGAATTAATTAGGGAAGAAGCAGCTGAAATTGATTGCTCTAATTTCGATAAAGTTAGCGCCAAAGAGAACGATTTAATGGAAATAATGTATACCTCTGGCACCACAGGTGAGCCCAAGGGCGTGATGCTCACTCACAAAAATATTTATTCCAATCTAGAGGCATTGTCTAGGACTATACGTATATCTCAAGACAATAGATTTCTCTCTATTCTACCTTTAAGTCATATTTTTGAGCAGACTATTGGATTTTTATTACCCTTTTATTACGGCGCTCACATTATCTATGCCCATTCTCCAGCGGCCGTTGGTGACTTATTAAAGGAATATAGAATAACCCATATGGCAGCAGTCCCAGAATTTTTATCAGTGGTCATGAACAAAATTGAAGCCAAAGCCAGAGAAGAGGCAAAGTTAAAAAAGTTTGATAAATTGATGAGCCTATCTTTAAAAATAGGGGTTAAATCTGTTCAACGGTTGATTTTTAATTCAGTTCATAAAAAATTTGGTTCTAAACTTAATACCGTAGCCTCGGGCGGAGCGCCACTTGATCCAGAGCTTGAGAGAAAATGGAATGCCTTGGGAATCTATCTTTTGCAGGGGTATGGCCTGAGCGAGTCTTCACCAGTAATATCGACTAACACCTATGAAAATCACCGCTTAGGATCGGTGGGTAAAGTTTTACCAGACGTTAAGGTGAAAATCGCCTCAGATGGAGAAATATTTGTTAAGGGACCGAATGTTTTTGGTGGGTATTTCAAAAACAAACAAAGAACAAAACAAGCCTTCACAGCTGATGGTTGGTTTAAAACCGATGATATTGGAGAGTTAGACCAAGATGGCTTTTTATTCATCAAAGGAAGAAAAAAATATATGATTCTGGGCCCTGGTGGACAAAACGTCTATCCCGAAGACATAGAATTTGAACTCAACAAAATGCCTGCTGTAAAAGACAGTTGTGTCTTAGGGCTGGAAAAAGAGGGCAGCCAGCTAGAGATTCATGCCGCGCTTTTACTTGATTCAGAGATAGTTAAGAAAAAAAGATCGATTCAGCTGCAAGAAATTATAGGAAAGGTTAATAAGAAACTAACCTCTTATCAGCAAATTAGTAGCTGGTCGGTCTGGCCTGATGACGATTTTCCTCGCTCGGCCACAAAAAAAGTGAAAAAGGAAGAAGTGATTAAATGGCTTAAAAGTAAGCAAAGACCCCAGTTGGCTAAAGCTTTAGAAAATAAACAAAAAACCCTTTTAATGTATATTTTAGCCGAGATTACAAAAACCCCGATTACTCGCATAAAAAGTTCTACAAACATTGTTCAGGACTTGAGCCTGGACTCACTTTTACGAATTGAACTGGTAGCGCGAATTGAAGAAAAGTTCGGAGTAATAATTGAAGAGGTAAAAATAGGACCGTCAACTACTGTCTCAGATCTGCAAAAAACAATACAAAAGACAAAACCAGTAGAAAAAATTCCTTTAAAAAAATGGCCGCGGCACTGGACCATATCCTGGTTAAGAAATGCACTTCAGCCTGTTTTTGTTTTTCTGCTATTGAAGATTTTTGTTAAGTTTAAAATTGAGGGGCAAGAGAATTTAGAAAATCTAGAGCTGCCGGCGATATTTATGCCCAATCACTTGAGTTATTTGGATTCAGTGGTGGTGGCTATATCCATGCCTTTATCTATCCGAAGAAAAATTGCCTTTGCAGCAGCAAAAGATGCGGTCTATGACACCTACAAATATTTAATATGGCTGTTTGAATTGTTATTTAATATTTTCCCTTTTCCCCGGCAAGAAAAAGAAAATATAAAGTTGGGATTAGAATATATGGGCAAGCTCCTAGATCAAAATTGGTCTATTATTGTTTATCCAGAGGGGAAGATGAGCCTTACTGGCCGTCTCGGCCTTTTAAAACGCGGGGCCGGACTTATTGCGGTCGAGATGGACACTTACATTGTGCCGATAAAAATGATCGGAACAAACTATATTCTGCCTCCGGGGAAGATTATTCCCAGGAAAACAGGAGTAATTACAGTGAAATTTGGCAAACCAATTAAATTCAGTAGACAGGATTCATATATTCAAGTCACCCAAAAAATCCAACAAATAATGCAACAGCTATAACTTTACTGCAATTAAGAAGTAATATGACCAAAACCCCACAATTTGATAAGGCCTTAGATGAAATATTAAAAAACCTTAAGCCGCATACGCGTACCTGTCAGCAATGCGGCAAGGATTTTGATATTGTTTCTAGTGATATTAATTTTTATCATATGCTTCGCGTGCCGTCACCACAAGAATGTCCCCAATGTCGGATGCGTAAACGCATGGCCATGATGGCAAACATTCTCCAGTTTTACAAAAAAGAATGTGCTGCTCATAAGGGAGAAAAAGTAATTTCCCAAATGGATGACGCAACCCCGTATAAGATTTATGACAATAACTATTGGTGGAATGTTGATGTTTGGGATGGCATCACCTATGGCCGAACCTATGATCCCTCGCGCCCATTCATAAAACAGCTTGTTGATTTACTGCGCAATGTCCCGCATATGGCGTTGGCTCGTTACAATAAGAAAATTATTAATAGCGAATATACTGTTGGTAGTCTGGATTTAAAGAACTGTTACCTTTCAGCTACGATTGGCATTGCAGAAAATGTCAATTACGGCGTCTGGGTGGTAAATTCGCGCGATTCATTTGATGTGCTGCGTGTAGATCATATAGAGAATTGTTATGACGTTATTGACTGCAGCCGTTGCTACAATTCTCAACACATTCAAAATTCAACCAACTGCCTTGATTCTTATTTTCTTTTTGATTGCCATAATTGCCAAAAGTGTTTTGGCTGTATTAACCTTCGCAATAAAAAGTATTGTTTTTTTAACGAACAACTGGCGCAACGTGCGTATGAGTCAAAACTGGCGGCTATAGATTTAGGCAGTCGTAAAGTTCGCCAAGAATATTTAAAAAAATTTAAAGATTTCCTTTATCAACGCGGCGTTTTTCGCGCTGTCTATACCAGAAATTCTTCGAGCTCCGTAGGAGATCATCTCCGTGATTGCAAGAATTGTTTTGGGGTATTCAATGCCATGAGTGTCAAGTTTTTATTAACCTTTTATAAAAATGAAAACGTGCGATGGAGCCAGGATATTATTGGCGCTACCGATGATATGGATGTGACTATTTTTGGGCCAGGAGAACTCTGTTATAACGTCATTGAGGGACTTTCAGTAAATAAGGTAATTGCTTCCTACTTTATTGGCGATAGCATGGGAATAGAATACTCGTTTGAATGTTTTGACTGCCGTTATTGCTTTGGCTGTTCAGGCCTTAAAAAAAAGAAATATTGCATTTTAAATAAGCAGTACACTGAGAACGAATATTGGAAATTAGTTGATGAGATAAAAACAAGAATGCTTGAGGAAGGTATATATGGAGAATTTTTGCCGCTGGAGCACTCTTTGTTTTATTATCACGACACCTATGCCCAGGCAATGATGCCTTTGAATAAGGAATCGGCTGTGAGCCTGGGGGCGCGGTGGAGAGAAAAACAAACTCTGAGCGAAATATCTAATATACAGAAGCTTACAGCCGGCGAAGTACCTGATCATATCAAAGACGTCACCGATGATATCTTGAATGTGGCAATTGTTTGCAGTGAAACAAGAAAACCCTTTCAAATTACCAAGAAAGAACTTGAATTTTATCGTCACTATTCTATTCCCTTGCCAGTTAAACATTCTCAAACAAGACTAATGCATCGCTTTGCCAAGAAAAATCCATATCAACTCTGGATACAAAACTGCACTAAGTGCAAAAAACAAACACAAACCACGTATAACCCTAATGGTTTAGCAAAGAATATCTTGTGCAAAGCGTGTTATCTTAAAGAGGTAATATGAACTCAAAAACACCACAATTTGACAAGGGCTTAGATGAAATATTAAGAAACCTTAAGCCGCATACACGTAAGTGCCAACAGTGTGACACGGTGTTTGAGATTTTTCAAGAAGATATTGATATGTATCATATGCTGCGAGTATCACCACCGACTTTGTGCCCGATGTGCCGGAAGCGCCGCAGAATGGCATTCTTTCTAAGAACTTTCAGATTCTATAAACCCCAGTGTCAAGCGCCGAGCCATAGCGAAAAAGTAGTATCACAACATCCGCCAGATACCCCGTTGACCATTTACGATTATGATTATTGGCTTTCTGATAAGAGGGATCCTTTAGCGTATGGCAAGGATTATGAAGCAGATAGAGATTTTATCAGTCAATTTAGAGAACTGATTGTTACCACTCCATTACCGCCCATCGATCGTCCCTTTAGTAGTGTCAATTGTGACTATGCAATAGGCGGATTCAATGCTAAAGATTGTTATTATGCTGGAGGCCTTTTAGGAGTAGAGCATATTTATTATGGTTTTGTTGCTGCGTATTCAAAAGAATGTGTTGATGTAACTGAGATTGTTAATTCTGAACTCTGTTATGAGGCAATAGATGCTGAGTATTGTTATAACTGTAGTTTTGTTCAGGATTGTATGCATTGTATAGATAGTGCGTTTTTGTTTGATTGCAGAAATTGTCAGCATTGTTTTGGGTGCACAAATTTGCGCAATAAACAATATTGTTGGTTTAATGAACAGCTATCCAAAGAAGAATATATCAAACGCCGAGAAAAAGTATTTTTAGGAGATCGTAGTGTATTAAGTAAAATAAAGAAAGAATTTGATCCTTTATACAAGGCTGCGCTCCGTCGAGCCCTTGATAATAAGAATACTATTAACTCTTTGGGTAATAAAATGCGAGGTTGTAAGAATTGTTTCAGGGTATTCTTTACGCTTAAGGATGCTGAAAATATCCGCTATAGTGATTATTTCGGCGGCATAAAAGATTCTATGGATGTATTTGGAGCAGGAACATCAGTTTCTTTATTATATGAAGTCGAATCTGTAAGTGAGAGTGATCGTATAAAAATGTCTTGGATTATTAGGGGAGGATCTTCTGGACTAGAGTATTGTCTTAATCTAGCTAATTGTCAGAATTGCTTTGGGTGTGTCGGTTTACGTAATAAAAAATATTGTATCTTAAACCGCCAGTATTTGGAAAATGAGTATTGGAAACTTTTAGATGTGATTAAAATTAAAATGTTGTCTGACGGAGAATATGGTGAATTTTTCTCACCAAAATGGAAACTCCATCCTTACAATAATAGCATTGCTCAATGGGAGTTTCCCCTAACTAAACAAGAAGCAGAAAAGTTAGGTTATTGGTGGAAAGACAAAGAACCATCAGAGAAGCAGACCTTACCAACACTGAGAGCACATGAAGTACCTGTTGATATTCGAGAGGTAGAAGATGATATTTTAAAGCATGCGATTGTGTGTGAGCAAACAGGCGCGTTGTTCCGCATTATTAAGCCAGAGTTAGCGTTTTACAAAAAGCAAAATATACCTTTACCTACCATTCATCCTCGTCAGCGCATTCGTAATCGTTATAAAAAGCGCACCGCATTCCAGCTTTGGGATTATGTATGTCCTCAATGTGGACAAAAAACATACACTGCCTATACGCCAGAGCAGCAAAAAAAGTTTAAAATTTGGTGTGAGGACTGCTATCTTAAAAGTGTTATATGAGAGCAGAGAACAAACAATGCCAAAATTGTAAGCAACAGTTCATGGTTGAATCGGATGATTTTGATTTTTATAAAAAAATGAAAGTGCCGCCTCCAACGTGGTGTCCGATGTGTAGAACACGAAGAAGAATGAGTTGGAGAAATGAGTGGCAGTTATTTAGAAAAAAGGAGGAAGTGGATGGAAAAGAGATTTTTTCTGTATATCATCCAGACGCTAACGTGAAGATATATACGGTAGACTATTGGAATTCTGACGCATGGGATCCTATGCAATACGGAAAGGAATATGACTGGGGGAAGCCCTTTATTACCCAAGTTGCTGAATTGTTACGGACCGTGCCGCTTCCTGCCCGTGCTGGAATAGATCTTGTTAATAGTGAGTATTGTATGAACGCTGGCTGGCTTAAAAATTGCTATATGGTTTTTAACGCGTCCTATGTAGAGGACTCCGCATATCTTATTTCTGCAACACGTTCCAAAGATAGTTTCGACTGTGACATGGTAGAGAAATGCGAGTTGTGTTATGGGAATATTAACTGTCGGAGGTGCTACAAAACGCTCTTCTCAGTGGACTGTGAGGATTGTCAAGAAGTGACATTTTCTAAAGATTGTATTGGGTGCTCCTCTTGCTTTGGTTGCGCGAATTTGAGAAATAAGCAGTTCCATGTATTCAATACACCATATTCAAAAGAAGAGTATGCTAAGAAAATCATGAAATTCTCTCTTGATTCGTTTCGTGTTACAGAAGAGTTAAGAGAGAAGATATTCTCTTTTTGGCTTCAGTTTCCGAATAGATTTATGAAAGGGAGACACAATACTAATGTGACAGGGGAATACATTTATAACTCAAAGAATGCGAAGCATTGCTACCGCGTCAAGGAATGTGAAAACGTAAAGTACTGCCAGATCTTAACGGTAGGGCCGACAAATGATTGCTACGACTATACAATCGTAGGGGGAAATGTGGAGTTGATGTACGAAACGGCAGTAAGTATCGATGGTGCTCATAACTTGAAGTTTTGTTGGTATTCATTTTCAGATGTTAGGAACCTTGAATACTGTATTTATTGTAAAAATTCCTCTGATTTATTCGGTTGCGTGGGGTTGAGGAATAAACAATATTGCATT
>JALLOP010000034.1 GCA_027718005.1 Patescibacteria group bacterium AH-259-L07
TTTTTATTCTTAATTCTTAATTCTTCATTGTAATGTTTGGTTCTTTGCCATAAAACGGTACTGCCATATCGTTCTTTTTTGCTTTTTTCAATTGTTGAAGACCTTTTTTAATTAATGTTTCATTATCTTTGCCTTCTTCTAATTTTACACCAACGGCCGGAATATTATTTGTCCATGCAATAGTATTGGCCACAGAGAGCGCAACTCTAATACCAACAAATGATCCAGGGCCATTAACGACAATAACTCCTTTCAGTCCACGGCTGATCGGCCATGGGCCGATAAGATTTTTTTCTTTCTCGCCTGCTTTAACCAACAGCCTATCTATCCCATCTAAGATATTTTCGCTCTTATTATCTTTTTTCATCAAATCAACACTGGCAATGATCTTGCTGGTCTGATCTGCAATAAGCGCTAAAAATGTTTTATGCTCATCTGAGAGATTGTTGATAAATAAATACATACATTTACACACTTTATATTATATAGTATAATTAAATTAGTATTAATAATCAATCTATCAATCATACTATATATGCAAAACAACATAAACATTTCGCAACTGTGTATTTCAAATCCAAAAGAATCAAATTCATATTCTCGAATCTATATTGCTGATCCAGAAAAAAAATTCTTGGAAAAATTTGGTAAACTTGCCATACTCATATCCATCCATTTCAAAGGTGTATTAGAAAACGATACGCTTTCTCACACAAAAGAGTGGATACAAAATTTTATTGACTTCACCTCAAGCAACTTTTACAAAACATTGCGGACTGGTAGTGAGATTGAAAAAGAGTTTGAAGATTTATTGCAATCCCTAAATAAATGGCTTGCAAAAGAAAAAGTCCAAGCCTCAGAATTGTTTGAAAAATATATTGATGAGCTTGATATTGAAGTCATTGCACTGAAAAATACTACTGTTTATTTTGCTACTATAGGTGAGATTAAAACGTACCTTCTATCAGGAACTTCTGAAGGAAAATTACAAAAACTTTCAGCCGGCAAGAATAAAGCAACCAAATTTTCAAATTTAATGAGTGGATCATTAGAAAAAGACAATGTTTTGCTGTTTGCATCACCAAATTTATTTGATTACTTTAGTACTAAAAAAATTATTCAGGTTTTTCAAGTTCAGCCGCTTAAAAATGCAATGCATGAAATAAAACAGCTTTTATCAGACGATTTAGATAGAATCAATATACTGTTTTTAGCTATTTCTCATCGCGACGAATCACTCATTGTACAATCACCAGAGGATGAATTTAATCAAAAAGAACCAGATAAAGAAAAAATAAGTGTTGAAGTAGATAAAGAAAAAGAACCTGAGGAAGAAATACTCCCAACAATTATATCTCGCTCAACACACCTCGCAAAAACATTTATTACCATAGGGCAAAAAGTGCTCGCCGTACTTACAAAAATATTTCAAAAGATAAAAAAATTAAGCACTCAAAAACGCCCCCTCAAACTCAGAGCGCCCAGAAAAATAAAAACACACGGTATTATGTGGCAAAAAACATTATTTATTATCCTGATTATTTTTGGCTTTTTATTTGTCATCAGCATTATTATCTTAGGAAGTCAAGAATATAAGGCACAACAAAAAAGAGAATATGCACAAACCATACAAAAATTAAAAGACATAGAATCAGAACTTTCTATTGCCTTAATTTATGAAGATGAATCAAATTTGCAAACGTTGCTTACGCAGATGAAGCAGCTTTTAAATTCTCTCCCTCAAGTAACAAAAGAACAAAAACAAACCTATGAACTTTTGTATACCAAGTATAGCACTACGTTACATAAATTTTATCGTATCACCACCATTGATGAACCCACGCTCTTAATTGATCTTGGTGAGCAATATAAAAATATAGATCCATCGGGGATGACAAATCTATTTAATAACTTTTATATTTTTGACGGTTCAAATAACTATATCTATCGCTTTAATGTAGAAACCGAAGAAACTGAAATGGTTAACAATACTTCAGCTAATGTTGGACGGTTACAAAAACTTGCTCCATTAGACAATGATATCCTTATTGGCTATGATCAAAATCAAGGAATTGCAACCTTTAATACGATTGATGCAAAATTAGAACCGGTAAAACTTACCCGTCAACACGATATATCAGAGATTACTGACCTTTCCCTTTATAATGGCCGGCTTTATGTTTTAGAAAGCTCTCAAAATCAAATCTATAAATATTCAAAAACCATTGATGGGTTTGGCAAAGAAGAAATATGGGTTAAAGATGGCACCAACATTGCTGATACACTTTCATTTACTATTGATGGCTCTATCTATGTATTAAAAAAATCATCAGATATATATAAGTTTTTCAGGAATAACCGCGTAGCATTTGAGCTCGATGATATTAAGCCAGCACTTTCAACAACAGATCCTAATATTATTACTCTAAAAGGAAATATAAAACTCTTTACTACTGCTGATATGAAATACCTGTACCTTTTAGATGGACCTACCAATCGATTAATTAAACTCTTGAAAGATGGAAAACTAATAAAACAATTTACGAGTCCTCAATTTAACAATCTCATAGACTTTCTTGTAAGTCGTAACGAAAACACTGCCTGGCTGCTCAATGGCACAAAGATATACGAGATAAGTTTATAGTAATGAGTAACGCGTAATGCGTAACGAGTACAATAAGAAACGCTAATTAGCTACGAAAAAATTACGGGAACTAAATTGCCGTAATTTTTTATTACTGGTTACGGGTTACTCACTTCAATGTTACTTTGCCGCCTGCTTCTTCAAGTTTTTTCTTCATTTTTTCAGCATCTTCTTTACTCACGCCTTCTTTTACTACTTTTGGCGCACTATCAACTAGATCTTTCGCTTCTTTTAACCCAATAGTAACAAACTCTCGAATCGCCTTAATTACCGCGATCTTATTCCCCCCAGTTTCAGTAAGCTCAACATTAAAACTGCTTTGCTCCTCTTCTGGCTCTGCACTTGTATCAGCAGCTGGCGCAGCAGAAACAGCGACAGGCGCCTGCGACGTAACACCAAACTTTTCCTCTAAAACTTTTACGAGCTCTGATAAATCTACCACACTCATTTTTTCTATTTGCTCTACAATATCTTTAAACTTAGACGGAACCTTAACTGGTTCTTCTTGTTTTTCGTCTTTATTTTGAGTTTCTTCAGCCATAAGCACTTCGTTAAAATTAAATATTAAAAATAAAATATAAAAAATTTTTAGTTTTTACGTTTTTGTTTTTGATTTTTGGTTTTTGGTTTTTAATTTTGTTACTTTACTTTCCTATTGCTGACAACACTTGAACTAAACTTCTAATATTTCCACCCAACACGTGCACTAAATTACTAACTGGCGCCTTAATAACGCCAACTACTTGTGCTCGTAACTCTTGTTGTGATGGCAATTCAGCTAATATCTTGACTGTATTTGCATCAATAAATTCAGTATTAAATACTCCTCCATGAATCTTCATTTGTTTATGTTTTTTTACAAATTGAGAAACAACTTTAGCAGGAGCCATCTCATCATCTTTCCCAAATACGACCCCAAGCCCTCCTTGCATCGAATCTATATCAATATTTTTAAGGCCTGCGTTATCGAGAGACCGTTTTAAAAGTGTTTTTTTCCCAACAATATATTTACATGCTTTCTCTTTTAAGAGTTTACGAAACTCATCAACTTCACCAACATTCAATCCATAATAATCAACAAATAGTAAACTTTTTGCAGTCGTAAGCTCGGTTGTAAATTGTTTTACAATTTTTTCTTTTTGTTCTTTAGTTTTTGCCATTGATTAGCTTCTTAGATAATGTTTAATAATGTTTAAAGCCGGGCTTTAAACAAAAAAGTCTGTTTTGTCGCAGACTTTGCTATATATATAAATATAGCTCTTTATGCCTCGGCAGGCCTGTCCGCCTCTGGCGGAAAATTACGTCCTTGTAAAGACACCTGCTGTCTGTGACACTATTATAATCCTTAATTAAGATAGTTTACCTTTTAGATTTCAAGGTTCTGACGGAGTCAGGTTCTTATATTAAAACTTTAAAAAACTTTGTCAAATCACTTTATCCACAGTTATCCTATTATTGTTCCTTTGAATGGTTTACCGCGCAAATAATTTTTAAGATTATCTAAATTTTTGCCATTTACAATTACTACTTTTATGTTTAGTTTCTGAGCTAACTGTGATGCGATCGGATCAAATGGCCATGAACCACGCGGTGACCATTTTTTCCCAACAATACTAATAAACTCATCCCACGATATATTCTTGATTGGTTTTGCGCTCTTATATACATCTGGATCTTTATCATACACATAATCAATATCAGTTAGGTTAATTACTTCGTGTGCCTTAAATCGTTTTGCCCACAACACTGCATCTAAATCTGATGAGCACCCCGGTTTCCAACCCGAGGCAATAATTAATTTCTTATTAGTTTTAATATTGGTATGTGGATTGTCAAGAACTATCTCATATACATATTGAGAAAATATAACCCGAAGCAGCTCCGCATTTAATTTTGTTGCGGCAATGCCGAGCCAATCAAGGTCATCATTTGCAACCTTAGTAATTTTTTGTACAGCTGTATTATATTTTTTATTAATACTTCCGCCGCCAACCACAATAACAGCCTTATGCCCTTTTTTTAAGAATGATAATATAAAATTTCTAAACTTTTTTAAAAATAAAACATCTATCCTTTCACTGGGAATAACCAAAGAACCGCCCAAAGAAAAGATAAATGTTTTGGGTCTCATAAAACGTTGTTCTATCGTGCTACCCAAATTTCAGTCGTATTTTCAGATTCACATGCTCTGACCGTGATAATGCCTGTTGCATCACGCTGAAGCGTGTAACCAGAGAGAGCCACTGCCCATGTACCAGCCCCATTGGGACTGATAGGAACATCACCAAGATATCCTTCAGTAACCAGGCCAGCTAAATCAACGCAGTGATCACCCGCTGCTACCTCTGTAGTCACGTTGGTATCACAGTTCGCATTTCCCCCGTCACAATCAGTACCGCCGCCATCAGTTACCATATATACCTCTCCCGCAGTCATAGCAGCAACCGCCGTAAGATAGGTCCCCTGATTGTCAACCTGATCTACCTTTAATGCATTTAAAACTTCGGTGATTTCTGACCACCGACGCGAATCTCTCGCATCTCTAAATCTGGTCAACGGATCAAGCGCAACAAACACCACCCCTGCTAAAATAGCAATCACTGCAATGACGATTAAAAGCTCGATAAGGGTAAATCCGTTATTATTTGTTCTGAACATATTTATTTTTTATTTACCAATAACTCTATGACCTTTCCTCCTTAAAACTATTTACTATATTGAAAATCTTATAATTGAGGAATTTTGAAAATGTCTGAAATTAACAATTTCAAGCATTTTCCCAAAATTCCGAGATTAGTTATGTGCCGAAGGCACATGTCCGTTTTATTTTACAATACTTTTTTTATTGTTGCAACAGTGGATAACTTTAAGGTGCAAAATTAGGGAGTGAGTTGCTCCTCTTCAACATCAATCAATTGATTTACTGAAATCGTCACCCTGCCAGTAAGAATATGTATATTTTCATTGTCACTTGGTTCAAGCTTGAGCTTAACAATGTTATTAAGCGCATAGTCAATATTTTTTGTATTTAATTTGTCGACTTCTTTTATAAGCAGATTATTACTCTCATCTGAAGCATATGCGACCCACTGAATTATAAGCGGAAAATCTAATGCTTCAGGTTCTTGGCTTATTGGTTTCTGCCACAATACTTCTCCTTGTTGTAATTCTTTTTCTGCTTGTATCCGCGCATGCGCAACTGCCTCAGTATAATCTCCTGCAGCAATGATTTCATTCTCAATAATTCGCCCCGGTACGCGGTCACTGGTGTACTCACGAGGATCAACCGCTGCAGGAATGCGTATATCAAACGACTGGGTGCGGCTATACTGAACAATAACAGATTCTACTGCTGCTCGTTGTTGTTCTTTCTCGTGCTTCCTGTATAACGAGACGAGTCCGAATGCCGTTGCCCCAACAACTACAATACCAATGAGTATAATTTTTCGCGCGCGCAGCTTTTTTGTTTCTTCTTCTGTTTTTATTACATATCTCTCTTCTTTGCTCTCCATAGCCTCAGCAGGCAGAGGCTCCTCTTTTTCTTGTTTTTCTTTTTCTACTTCGCTGCTCTTTACCTCTTTTACCTTTTGTATAACCGGGTGCTGCTGCTCCCATTTTTTATTGAATGACCGCAGCGCCATACCCAGCGCTCCAATGTAAAAACGAGGCTGTAATGATTCTTCTTTATTAAAGGCAAGCGCTGGTTCTCCCAGCGAAGCAGGCAAACCAAGTTCTTTACTAATATAACTCTCTAATCCTTTGAGCCGCGATGAACCACCAACTATCAATATCTTGCTCACCTCTTTCTGTGTCTTGTTCCTAAAATAGGTAAGCGATTCTCGTATCTCTACAACTGCAGGATGCAGGGTTTGCTCTATAGATGAAACGACGTTTTCGTTTCTGCCAGAGAAACCATTCTTTATTTTCAATTCTTCTGCCTGTTCTCGTGTGATATGCAAGCGTTGGGCAATGTTGGCGGTTACTCTATCACCAGCTATCCGCGTTGTATATGAAAAGCGCAAATCACCCTTATCAAAGATCGCCACATTCGTGGTTCCCGCTCCAATATCAAGTATACCAATTGGCTTCTTAGGGGGTTTTATAAATAACCCTCGAAAGGTCGCAAGGGACTCAATATCAAAGAACTCTATTTCTATGTTCACTTTTTTAAAAAATTGCTGCCATTCTAAAACCACGTCACGGCTGGTAGCCACTACCAAATTCTCTATCCCAATGCTGTATTGATCAAGAACGGTAACCCCTTGTATTTTGTAACCAAGTACTAAATTCTTCTTATCTATGGGTATGCTCTCCTCTGCCTTCTCTAAAACTAATTTCTTACGTTCCCCGGCAGCGAGACGAGCGGTTGCACCTTTACCTTTTAACACAATATCAAACATATGGATATAGACCTGGCTCGCAGGCAGCGCAAACGTCACTTTTTTAGCTACAATTTTATGCGGCTGAGCAGCTGAGAGCGTGTCTTTCACTGCGCGTATCAGCTTTTCTTTATTTTTAATTCTGCCCTGCTCTACAATGCCTGGCTCTAACGTGGATCGTGATACACTCACCACCTTTATGCCTCGCTCTGTTTTTACTAACTCTACTGCTTCGATCGTATGGTCGGCAATATCGAGTCCAACTGATTTTTTCTGGAAAAGTGTAAACATGCAAAAAAATTTATTAATTTTTGAGCTATTTAATTCTCTACCTCCCTCCAACTCCCTATACTAATAATGTTGCCCGTGAGCGTGAGTGTTGCCTCGATCTCCTTATGATACTCCCCCATCGTCGCGGCAACTGTTATCCTCCTTTGATTACTGCCAAGATCGGTTACTTGGATTATACACGTTCCATTACTCACCGTTAAACCAATTTGTCCTGCGCCTATACCATAATTTGGATTGAGGCGAATACGACGCAGGGTTTCTTCTATACAGCCATCCGCAATTGAAAAGGACTCCGCCCCCTGTTGTGCAGTATAGCCAAGGTCGAGCTCTCCAATGCCAAGAATTGAAGCAGAATATGCCATAAGCAAGGCAACGGCTGAAACGATGATAACAACCAACAGTGCTGCAACAGCGGATTTAGAATTTACGTTCTCATGTTCTAATGTTCTCATGTTCTAATGATTATTGTCTTAAACTGACTGCTGTTTGCAAACTCTGCGAATAGGTGTACTCGATATCACCACTCGCATTATTGTATGCAACTGTAATTTGAATGTGTATACTTTCTCGACTTACATTCGACGGCGTTACGTTGGTAAACACTAAATTGGTAACATTCACCCGATTCGTCGTTATCTGTACTGGATTATTCACCCCTTCAGTGATTTGTAAGCTCCCATTATCAGAATCAAGTTCGATAATGGTCGGATTTCTAGACGCATCTGCCATAGAAAGGGATAAAACGCCAGGATCACTGCCAAAAACAGACGCACCTATATCTACGTCATCAGCTGCGCGTATCTTTTGACTTATGACCTTAAGGGCCATTCTCGCATTTTCTTGTACCTCAGTCGCCACGTATGCCTTGTTTTTAGAGTCTGAGATAGAAATACTAAACGTCACAAACGAAACAACAATGACACCAATAATAGCGGTATAGAGAAGTATCTCAATAAGGGTGAATGCTTTATGTGATTCCATAGTTACTTCGTTATAGAAATATCCTGTCCCCCTTCAGGACTGCATGCAAGAACATCAATTTGCCCCGCAGGCTGACGACGCACTGCATAGTAGGATCTTGCCGCGCTCCCATCAGAAGGATCCTGACCAATAGCAGGTAATTGCGCGCTTAAGGTAGATGACATATCAAGATATGAGGGCTGTGTTACCACTCCCCCACCAGATAGATACTCAACAACTAACAGCGGTGCTTGACTTGGACTCCCATTATATGACTCTGCTGTCCGTTCACCTGTACCATCAACCATAATAACGATTGCATTACCTCCAGTCCACCCAGGCCTGTTAACAATTTCTTGAATAATAGAAGCAAGGCCAGGAGTCTGATGCGTTTGTCCAATTGAGGTCCATGCCGGCACATTATTCCAGGAAACGCTCGCCGATGTCCTCGTTCTATTCGTAATGTCTCCATCTGCGCTGGAAAAGGCAGGAGCGTTATCAATATCTTCGCCGTAAAACGTAAGATTGGTCGTACCTGAATCTGTTTCGTCAACGGTGAATTCAATATAGGCATTCGAGATCGTATCGCTCTGGGGAAGCATCATATTGAGAAAGCGCATGCCCACCTCTTGATCTACCGTACCACCTTCTACCATCAATTCGAGATCAGTACTTGTTATATACATACTCCCGTTTGGTGGATTTTGTTCCTCAGCGTCATCATTGCCATCTGCAACCCGAGATGAAACCGTAGTGAGTGTCCCGCTGAGTCCACAGGTAACATTACACCCGGTGGTATCCGTTCCTAACATCTGCCAATTTCCGTCAATTCCAGCAGGCATCTGTCCAGCATTCACTATTTGATAGAGCCTGATCGCATCAACAATGGCCGAGATATCCTGCCTGCGCTGAGCATCTCGAGCATCTTGAAGACGCTGTAAAGGATTTAAGGCAACATATACAACCCCTGCTACAATAGCAATAACCGCAATTACAATTAAAAGTTCAATAAGAGTAAATGCTGGTTGTTCCATATTCTTATTTATAGTTTACTCTCACTTCCTCTAATACGGGGGTATTTAATCCATCGCCGCTCAATTCTGCTCTATACTGCACCCACGAATTTCCATTGAGCGCAGTTGGGATAAGGGTGCCATTCTCATTAGTAAAATATGAACCAGAGCCGCTCACTCCATACCATGCAGTCCATGTCCCTGGAGAACCGGAGGAATCTGGCGCAGTTCTTACCTGCAATCGAATTTCGCAGGTCGGTGAACACGTTGGAATCGTTTGGTCCCATTCAATAACCTGGACCGGCGAGACATTACCCAATAAATATGCAGATGAAATCAAATATCCATTCTCAACATATAATCCTTCTGTGGTCAGCTGGAGTATGGTGCCATTATCTCCCACTGCCCACCCATCCGCAGTATCAATCATTTGTAAACTTTTAATACGCCTGGTAGTTGGTGATGAAATACTGGTCCAATTAGTGCCATCGAAGTGCTGGAGATCTCCATTATGACCTCCTACCCACCCATCATTCGATGCAATAAGATATACACTTCTCCAATTAGGGCTTCCGGTATCGACAAATTCACTCCAGGTGGTTCCGTTATAGCGCCAGATTCTTCCACTATCACCGACCATCCAGCCAAGAGATGCAGAGACCAGAAAAATAGAGTTCCACACTTGATCACCCGTATCCACGAACTCGCTCCAGGTACTCCCGTCGTAATGAAAGACTTTTCCATCATCACCAACAGCCCAGCCGTCGCTTGAGGAAAGCATGTACACGCTGTTTAAATCATCTTCTGGCCCGATTGGCGAAGGGACAGATGACCAGCTCGTACCATTGAAATAAATAATTTCACCATCATCACCAACAGCCCAGCCGTCGGTGGATGAAATCATGTCTATGGCATAAATCTCATCATCACCTAAATCTACAAATTCTGACCAGCTGGTACCATTATAGTGAAGAATCTTACCACTGTTTCCCACTACCCAGATGTCAGATGAAGAAACGATATCAAGATCATTTAAATTTTTTGTGGTTGGTACATTATATATAATAGTAATATCGTCTAACTGTGGTGTGGCAGTAGCAGAATCCCCCCGGGTCAACGTAGCGCGATATTGAAAATATCTGTCCTCGGGTGATGAGATGTTAGATGATTCAAATTCGGTTAATTCTGCACTAAACGACGACCAGGTTACATCCGGCGTAGCAGTATTTCCCGTTCTGGTCGCAATGGTTAAATCTGATCCTGAAGAAAGGACTTCAGTCCAGTAAGCCTGATCCCACGAAGTAGTTATATCACCGCTGTCAAAAACCCGTGATAAAAAAGTACCGCTATTACTATAAAAATCTCCATACTCGAGTATAGTTCCATCTTTACCAACAGCCCATCCATCAGATGTTGAAAGCATATAAATACCATGCAATTCACTGCTGGTTGGCGGCGTAACTGATGACCAACTGCTCCCATCGTAGTGATATATCTCACCATTTTTGCCTACGATCCAACCATCAGATGAGGAAATCATAAAAATATCATATATATCATTTGAAGTGGGCGACGTAGCTGATGACCAATTTACGCCATTGTAATAAAAAAGCTCGCCATCATCGCCTACGATCCAACCATCAGATGATGAAATCATAAAAATGCTATTTATGTCTTTATTGCCAGAAAAAGAAACAGTGCTCCATTGGGTGCCGTTGTAATGAGCAAGTATATCACCATTCTCGCCGCCTAACCATCCATCATTAGCAGACACCATATCAATGGCATAAATGTTATCTCCCCCTAAATCAATAAATTCAACCCAGCTTGTCCCATTATAATACAAAACTTTGCCTGACTCGCCTACGATCCAGCCGTCAGATGATGAGACCATATCAAGATCATATAAACGCTTCGTTGTAGGAGAGCTTACTTCATTCCAATTGTTTCCATCATAGCGATAAATTTTTCCTCCTTGACCAACTGCCCACCCATCACTGCTTGATAGCATATCAACAGCATATAAATTCTTACTCCCTTTATCATCAACTTTTGACCACGAACTGCCATTATAATGAAAAATTTCAGCGCTATCACCAACAGCCCACATATTCAATGCGCTCACCACATCGATATCATTTATTCTTTTCAGCGTCAGTTCTCCACTATCAACATGTTCAGCCCAGATCGTTGCCTGCGATAAAACGACGCTTGCACCTACACCTGCCCCTGATACGGCTGTATTATCACTCGTATCCCCGCTATTAAAATCAGTATCATTGGTATCAATAACCTGTACGCCGCCCGCAAATATCCATTTGCCAATCGAAGTATCAACCAGGGTAACTTGTCCAATGACGCTATCGTAGTCAATATTTCCATCATCAGAGTCATACCGCGATTGATCCGACCACATACTCTGACCTGGGCCTCCTGACCAGTCGGTCTGCGTCCACTCTTGAGAGTCCCAATTCGTAAGATACGAAGCTTGAGAAACAGTATTGCTTATCCCCTCTCGCACCTCCCACGTGACGTCAACCGTCACATCTTTGCTCTGTACATCCGCGTACAAGGCAGGACAGGTAGCGATTTCATCCGAAACGTCCCGGCACACATCAGAAAAATCAATGGTTCGTCTAAATTGCCCAATCGTATCGGTTGTACCTTCTCCGGAAAAATTCCATTGATTCCCGCTTATTACAACCCCGCTTCGATCATAAATAAATTCATTCCACGCTCTATCACGAATTGATCGAACTGCTTCAATGCCCTCTTGCGCCAGGGACTCAGCCTCAGTTTGTTCACCGCCTTGAACCATACCATGGAAGCCACCAACAACAAAAGAAGCCATGACAACTCCCAATAAAGAAAAAATAGCCACCGCAACAATGACCTCTATGATGGACTGCGCATTTTTGTCATCAAAACATTGGAACATTTGAACAGTAGAACAGTATTTGAACATTTGAATACATAGGAATATTTATTTTTTGTTCCCATGTTCCTATGTTCTCATGTTCTCATGATTTTAGAGTGAATAATTAACAATAAGGTACGGCTGATTCGCGGCCTCACGTGAATCAAAAAACCAGTATGCCTCTGATGTATCCTCATTGCTATCTTTTATGAGCCAACCGTAATTTGGATACGTGCCGTTGATAAAATCAGACACGCCAGCAGTAACGTCCCAGCTATCCCACTTTAAGACGCCGGTCCAGGATACAATCGCGGTAGCTGTGCTGGTCGTATCATAATCACCACCACCAGAACTCCATGCATTTATCCCGTCGTAGGTACTCCAGGTCACGCCGCCCTCTGTCCAGTTCTGCGTCATCCTATGGATAGCAACCGTTCGCGTAACACCATAGGTTTGTGCCTCTCGAAGGTAAAGGGTAGCTGAAGTAATAGTTGATCCATCTGGGATAGACGAGAGATTAAACCAAATAAATCCTCGTCTGTTGTATCCAATATCTCGGGGATAGATCTGAATCTGAACATCGGTCCCATAGTTGGCAGTTGACTGGCCTTGGCGCATGTACGAATCCCGGCTCGTATAAAGTGTCACTTCGTCTTCAGGCACCAATTCTTGCACTTGCCCAATACTATTAATACCAATTACCCTGCTCCCCCCTCCATCATGGGTAAGTGTCAGTGCTCCAATTGTATTCGGATTACCAAGACCTTGAGAAAAATTAACTTGCATGGCTGAGAGCGTGGTAGATAAAGAAAGTGTGCTCTCTAAGGTGATGATCCTATCATAACTGCTGTTTCTTGCCGCATACGAAGAGCCCTGGTATAAGATATAAGCGTCATCAGCACTTGGATTTATGTCAAAATATACTCCATGTGAACTATTGTTTACCCGACTAACACTACGCTCTCTGGCCGTACGCAGTGTTTGAATAATCTGCGCGGCATTTTCATTCAGCTGGCTCGTCACCTGCCAATTCCCGTAAAGAGGAATGGCTGCAGCAACGACAATAACTATAATGGCGATTACAATGAGTAATTCGATGAGTGTAAAAGATTTCATATTATCGTGAAATTCCTCCGGTAATCTCATAAATAGGTGTGATAATTGAGAGTGCTAAAAACCCAACGACCAGGCCAATAAAAATAAGGAGA
>JALLOP010000035.1 GCA_027718005.1 Patescibacteria group bacterium AH-259-L07
TTTTTGTTTTTTTTGTCAAATTTTTTTTTGTCAAATTTCAAAGAAAATCAAAAAAGCAATTGAAAACAAATTGACAGAAAATAAAAGTTGATCCTAATTTAGAGATCTAAAAGCTGACGTATCTTTAACAGATATGCCAGCTTTATTTCAAGCGACGTGCACGTTTTATCACAAGTGCTAAAACAAGTCCGAGGAAAATATAAAATAAGTACTTACTCAACTCTGGATGAAGAAACGGCAGCCAATCCAATGCCGTGCCTCCGAGCCGATCCCATGCACCAATAGAATGGCCAAAAAACAAAGCAAAAAATGCAGTGTATGAAAATAAAGCAGGTCCTTTATATATTACAAAACATGCAAGAATCGCCCAACAGATGATACCAAGTGTAAACGCAAGCGGATGCCACTCCAACAATGCCTTTCCTATAACAGCATCTTCATTAGCTACTGAAAAGTTGTGCCAATACCGCGCTGATTGATCAATCAGGGTAAACGCCCCGTCAGCTACAATAGCAACCGATACAATTTTACTCATCAATCGTTTTAATCTATTCTGTCCAAAACAATGTGCTCCCTTCCACAGCCATACACAAATAAAAACGACGAGTACACTGATAGTAATCCAAAACCAATACATCGCATTCCTCCTTTCTATTTTCAAACAACTATTATTAGTTTACCACTCAACTTATTTTAAGTCAAATATTTGCGCTCGATGTTGTCGTTGGTGCTACTATAGGGATGACAATGTTGATGCGGCGTCAATATTAATCTAAAAAGAAAAATTTATTCAAGTAAGTTTTTTCTAATTCTATCATGATATTGAAGATACTAAGTAAGGTATTATAAATTTTTTTTATTCTAGCCAGTTTTCAATTTCGTTTCTGGCTATACGAAGTGCGAAGCATTTGGGTGAAGTGTTAGGGTAGCCGTATAGCCAGTGTTATGCGCCGTCATAAAAAGCCGACTCATTAATGTATTAATTTTTGGCAATTTATTCGTTTTCTTTATTTCTCCTGAAAATTTTCTTGAAAATTAATAAGTAGTTTATCCTTAAGAACCGTCATCGCTGTAATACTACAATTCGGTTTTTTCAATTTGAGTGTTGCAAGCTCTTGAGCTGTTGCGGTATCACTAACAATGGGGATCATGTATACATTTTCTCCATAATAAACCGGTTCTGTCTCTCGTTTAGATTTTTTTTCTCCTTGATGTTGCAAGTTCTCGGGCCCTGTTGACTCTTTTAGTTCTTTTTCCATAATATTGTTTGTTAATTTATTTAAGCTGTTTATATTTTATCACAAGTTATGCCGACCTTTGAAATAAATTGCCAAAAAAATTCTGAAAAATAAATAAAGAAATTTCTGGCTATTTCACATAACGTATCCGTATATGAGAAGTTTTTGTGTGATGGAATAGAGCAAAAATTTGGGTGAAAGAATTTTTTACTCCTTATCAATATTATAGATGAAAAATTCCTGAACCGCATACTCTTTGTTATGTGATGTAATTATTTTTTTCTTCTGTTTCTTTTTGCAGCACTTTTGGCTTTTTTATAATTTGCAACTTCATTTTTATTTATCCAATCTACTGTCTTTGGTAATAGCTGTTGAAAATCTTCACCAAAAATTCTAGTTAACTTTTGCTTTCTCGCATGGGCCATCTCGAATGGTTCGATGTTGTATTCTGGATATGGCTGACTATCCACATAAAAAAGCCTTCCTTCTTCGTTTAAAACCAAATTTTTTAAGTTTATTCCAGGACATCTTCCGTTATTTTCGTAAATTTCCAAAGAGCCAAAAAGAAAATCATCTAATTGATTATAAAAAGCTCTATTCTGTTGACTTAAATCTATCGAATCTAATCTTTCCCCCTTAACTTTGTTTGACACTGCATATACTGCTAGTTTACTTTTCGATGATCCAATAATATCCGATGATCCAATAATATAGGTGGTATCCGGCAGAAAACTTTGAAGATGATCTTCTTTTTGCGGTCGATTTGCGAGATATTCTTGTGCTTCGTGCGCGGTTGGAAATTCCTTCATTTTCTTGATGAGTTTGCCGGTTTTCCCAAGCTCTTTGATATTTTGAAAATAAGTTGATTCTCCCTTAAGTTTTTCGATGTCTCTGATTTCTATATTTCTATTTAAAAAATTTGGTTTTTCCATATTATAAAGAAGAAAAAAATAATTATTTCACTTAACGTTTGTGTGTATCTGAAGTTCCGCAAAAATTCCCTTTAAACTATAATAGTTTTTTGCGAAATTTGGGAGAAGAAAATTTCACAGTCCGCTTAAAATTTTTTGAGTGAAATTTTCTGAACCTCATATACTTTGTTATCTGAAGTTTAATTTTTTATTCCAAGTCTAGCAATTGGAAAATATCAATTGGCACTTCTTCGTATGGACATGCTTTTTTAATGGCCCTGATAACATTTTTTACCTTATTTTGCTCGCAGAGAAACTCTATTTTAATTTCCTCTATTTTTTTAATCTCCCCTTGTTTGCCAATTGTCGGAGTTGAACCCTCCATTGGCAAAGAATAGCCATGTCCATTAGTTAAAAAAGCGCAGTAGGTATAGTTGCCAATTACGCCTCCACCAGCTTTTCCAATTGCTAAACGGACTTCATCAGCAGCATCTTTTGGACAATAAGTCTGTATTTTTACAACTTTACTTGGTTTCATAGAAAAAAGTTAAATTTTAGATAACGTTTGGGATAAAAAAAGTTTTGTGAACATAGTGAACAAAATTTGGGAAAATTGCGAGCTGAGCAATTTTCCTTTTATCCCTTGTTAAATGAGGGTCGACCGAAGGGAGAAACGCAGCGTCCCCTTGAGTTTGAAAAAACAAACTACATTATTATTTTTAGCAATTTATACTACATCACATTAAGAAAATCTGTTTCTTTGTTTCTATCAATTAATCTGTGGGCATGTTTCATTTCTTCAGGAGTATAAATGTAAATTATCTTAAATTTTCCAGAAGTTGTCTGCTTGATATTATCATGATGAACTTCAAGAACATGGATAAGTCCCCAATAAAGCCATTTACCATCAATATTTTGAACTAGAAAATTACGAACAGGAGGTAATTTGTAAATTCTGACTTTTGGTTTATCCTTGAATTCAAAAATTTTGTCTTTAAAATCATTGGCCGTAAGTGGCTTTACTTTATGTTTATCATAATCGAATTCTTCTGGAAAACCTTGCTCTTTAGATATTTGCAATGTATCGTTTATTTCTATGAAACTGCCCATATTATTAAGTTTAAATTGCTAAGCATTTAAAATTGTTTATTTTTTCAAATTTCACTTAAGGTTAGGATTTTACAAAGTCCCGACTTGTCGGGATTTGGGTGGAGTGAGGTGCAACCAAACGAAACCGTAAAATCCTTGTTATGCTCTCCGTCAGGACGAAATTCTAGTGCAACGATGCCGAAGGCAAAAATTTCGAGCTCAGAAAAAGGCAAACTATTTACTTTTAGGGGCGGAACTATAGGGATCTTCAATTTTATCTTCTCCTAAAAGATGTGCAGTATCATTTACTGTGACGAGGTGCCAACCCCTATCTGTATATTTTAATCTTGTTATTGAAGTATCATCCAAGTTTACTTTATATGTTAATGCAGGAGAAAAATCCATTATTCCTCGTAATAAACATTTAATTGCCACTCCATGAGTAAAAACTCCCGCAACTGTCCCTTCTGAATATTTTGATAGTAAGTTCTCATTAACAAATCTTAACATTCTTTCTTCAACAGCTCTCTGTGACTCACCATTGGGAGGTGTAAAATTCCAATTATCTTTGTTAATTAGAGCTAAAACTTCAGGAGTATAAATGTCTACTCTTGGTTTTCCCTCCCATTCTCCTTGATCTAATTCCAAAAGTTCAGTGGTTTTTACAACATCATCAAGAGAATAACCTAATTGGGTACCAACAATTTTTGCAGTCTCGATAGTTCTTGCGGCTGTTGAAGAATATACTTCATTAAAAGCAACGCCTGAATCTTTTAATCTCTTCCCTAAAAGATTTGCGTGATATATTCCTCTTGCTGAAAGTGGTGTTTCATTTAACCTACCTCCAATTAAATGTCTATTGTTATTCATTTCGCTTTCAGCATGTCTTATTAAGTATATATCAAGCATATTAATTATTAGAATTGATGGTTATTTATGTAATTTTCTGTTACTTTCCGCTCCTTTTGCCTTTTTCTGAATTGAATATAATGCCTGCGGGTTATGCGAAGTCCCGACTTGTCGGGATTTGGGTGGAGTGAGGTGCAACGAGGTTTCCATATAGTCACTGTTAAGTGAGCCGAGCGAAGCGAGAGTGCAACGTGCCGATGAGCGATAGTGAGGAGAGTTGAAAACTCGCCCTACTTAGAAATATAAAACTTCTTTTGTTTATAATTTTCAAGAACTTTGGCGCTTGGAAAATAAATCGGATTTGGCAAATTGTTTAAATCAAACCAACGCCATTCTGTAATTTCATCTGGTTCCATGACTTTTGGTTCACTCGAAAAAGCATCAGAAAATAAACCAATAGTAATGAAATGTGCGGTTTCTATTATATCCTGATTAATACAAATTACATCAACTTTATTGAGCGTTATTCCAGTTTCTTCTAACACTTCTCTTTTCGCACCCTCTTCAAATGTTTCTCCAAAATCTAATTTGCCGCCGGGCATAGTCCACGTTCCAGCACCATTCAATAAACTTGATGCTTTTTCGGGGTCATCATGGCGCTTACCGAGTAACACTTTGCCATCTTTTAGAATCATTACGCCAAATCCGACTCCAACTTTCTTTTTCTCTTCCATAGTATTTTGATTAAATTATATACTATAAATTTTGTGGGCGAGTTTTCAATTTCACTTAACGTTTTTATACGAAGTGTTTTTGTAAAAAATGCTTTTTGCGTATTGTACAAAATAAAGGTATAATTAATCTATAAAAACCTATATTATTACTAATCTATCAATAAAATTCACTTTAGTCAAATTTATCCCGTTAGAAATCCCATATTACAACGAGAATTCTAATGGGATATACGTCAACGTAATTTATAAAAATTTCTAACGGGATGCAAAAAATAATCACCACATCAGAAAAACAAACAACAAAAATCTAAGCTTATCGCCCTGCTCAAAACGCTAAAAGCAAGGACTTTTTCTTTTTTGTTGTTGGGCTGTCTTGGGATTGACAGTTTAGGATATGTATGCTATAATAATAATCAGTTGTGTGACATAGTGAAAAGCCAAAAAATTTATAATTTCTTGAAATTTTTTGATATTTTTGATAGTTTACTATTTAGGAAAGGTCGATATATCTCATAAAAAATTTAATGTTTAAAAAAATAAACGTATGGGAATCTCAAAAACAGAGAACTTTGATTATGATTCCGATAGAAAGGCTTCCGATGAACTTGAAAGAGAGCGTAGAACTATTTCTGATGAAGAACAAACATTCGTAGAGAAAATTCGTGAAGTGGGTGGGGAAGGAAACCTTTCAAGAGAAGATTATATTCGTCTTATAGCGTTGCGCTACATGCGCGAACAATCAGTAGGAGGAGGTAAAATACAGCACCCCCTTTCCGAGGAAGATGCTATGGAATTAGCAACCATTGAAAGAGATATAACGGAGGCTGGTGGTGAATCAAAGGTTGCTCCCGAAGTTTTTCAAAGAAAAATGGAATTAAGAAAAAAATTATAATCAAGGTAAATTACCAAAAGTACATGGCTGTCTTTCAGGACAATCATTACTTTTCACTACAGCACATAACACGGCATATGCGGCTCGCGCTTGCCTAACGGCAAATGCTCGTCCAAATTGCCTATTTATCTTCTCTTGATTAGAGTAAATAAAGGAAAGAAAATCGGCAACTTCGCATACGCCGAAACAATCTTCAAACACATTTTATAAATAAGAGAGGATTTATGATTGTATCTCAAGACTCTATAGAGAGACGTGAATTGTTCAAACGTATTCGTCAAGATATAAAAGAGAAACAGTACGCAGCAATTCCTTTTCCTTTGACAAAGGAAGAGCTTGATAAAGCTGCTGAGTATTTTCTCGATTTTTTGCGGTTGCCCATTGATCTCAAAGAGCAATTTTATTTTATCATAGATCCAAAAGATAGGGGATCTAAAGTTGGGTATGTAAGAAAACGAAAAAAGTTGGGAAAACGAAAAAAGTATGCCGATGATGATAAAGAACTATTTCATTATCATGAGTGTGCAGAGGACGCGTTTAAAGAATTACTCGCCTCAGGCACTCCCCACGTTACTACCTTTTTTGCCTCAGCTCGAACCGTGTATAGAGCAGCAAAAACAACAATTAAGACTATCATACAGGCATTTGAAACTGAATTTCCTGGTGTATATAAAAAATTCTTTTCCGATAAGGGATATCCTCGTTTTTATTTACGATTTTTGAAATACAATATTCCAAAGAAGGACAAGACGTTGGCAAGTGGCCACTATGATCTTGGTGGATGTACCCTTACCATTGCTGAGAGTGGCCCAGGTCTGCGCATGGGAACAGATGATTCAGATCTCAATCCAGTTGCATACAAGGAGGGGTATGTTTTATTCACGACCGGTTTCAATTTCCAAAAGGTTACCTCATCTGAATTCCATCCTGCCTGGCATGATGTTATCAAAATAGGGAAACCGTATAGCAAAGACGTAGCTCGATGGTCTATTGTGTTTTTTGCTGACCCTGTTGGCATGGAAATTCCAAAGTTTGAGCAAACCAATACGCCGAAGAAATTCCAAGGATGATTCAAAAAATAACCCATTTCGGGTTATTTTTGACGAGTATGCCCGCATGTGCTGCGGGCATTATTTATTTTTACACCTTGCGGTGAGCCGGCTTATAATGCGGGAGTCCATCAGCTATTTCTACAGTAAAGTCACCAAAGAGGTGTGAATAGCGCTCGAGGACAATTTCGCCAACCTTTCCAAAAACGAACCGAATCTCTTCTTCTGCGCTTGGGTGGGTGCGCATCTCGAGTATCCACCGAATGGTACGAATATTTGCTGACCAACCGATGGTTGTAGCAAGGCCAATAGGAGCAATCCGCCGCATGGCCGAGGTTATTGTTTTCTTCTTATGGAAAGGTACTCCTGGCCTATCAAGTTGAAAGTGTTCGGCAAGCTCAAGTTGTAAACGCTCGAGCTTTTCAAAGGTTTTTACAAAAATCTCAACCGCATGTGTATCTTCGCGAATTGCCAAGGGGAGCCACTGTCCAAGATCATCAAGACGGACAAAGCGAAGACTCTCCTGCGATATAGCCACTCCTGGGCGGTGGCGCACAAGTTCATGGGTGAAGACCCGGGATACATCAGCGAAAATGAAGTTTATCACTGGATGCTCAATTACTGATCCGTGTTTTACCTTAAGAATGTTAGCGAGATAATCTTTGTTATGCTCGCGGATCTTTTTGACGTTAGGGTTAAGGCCAGGTTTAAAACTCCGGTAGCAAAGGCGGCCCATGACCTCAATAAGTCTCTCTGCATCAGTTGACGCATCCGATCTCCACTCTGGCACACCGATATGCTCGAGGTAGTCCGTAAGACCTTGTTTAATAATACGTGTTTCTCCTACCAAAAATACTTTTGGCTCGACTTGATGCATATCATCCTCCTTTTATTTGGTTAAAAGAACAACCACGTATAAAAATAACATAATATAAAATAGCTGTCAACCCTCTGCACTAGACTTTCATCTTATCCCCTGAAGGAGATAAGTTTTCTCGCTCATTTATATAAACCTTTAAAACAAATTGCTTGTTTTCGCTTCCACAGGGCCTTTCGATTTTGAATAGAGAGATGTTTTCCGTTTGTTGTATGGCACTTCTGCTGGGGAAGATAAATATTCAACTACGATCTGACAAATATACATATCGGGATACAGTTTCACCGCTACGTTAGATTGATTACTAATCTCCAGAGTAAGCGTTCCACTAAAACCAGGATCAACAAAGCCCGCCGTATGAATTAAAATCCCCATCCGCGCTAACGTACTTTTACCCTCAACCCGTACAATCATGGTATCAGGAACTTGTATATATTCTTTTGTACTGGCTAAAACAAAACTGTGAGGGTGAAGAATAAGGTATGCACCTTTTTTAATTATTTGATCCTCGGTCAAATCAGCGGGAAGCTCTTTTTTAGGATCTAAAAGATCGTGCTTTTCAATCTGATAATATTTAAACACGGGTCCTAATTTTAAATCAATTGAGGCCGGTCCAATTTGACGGGGATCAATGGGAGGCTTAAAAAGTAATTTCTTTTCCGAAATTACTTTTTTGATATCGCGATCAGAAAGAATCATATCTTTATACTACCATAGTTTTTAATTTTCTCAAACCCCTTCTATAGTCTTATCTCTTTCGCGTGCGTTTTTCAATGCTGCAGGAGATAAATTCTGTCATACTTTTAACTGCAAAATAATTTGAGAGCACTCCAAAAAATTACTGGTTTAATTATGCCATGGAGAGGAGAATCTTCAACCCAAAAAGCAATGAAAATTTTGTCATCCATAATAATGAAGAGATCATGTGAATTTATATATCTTGGAACATAATCGCTCGCTAATGCTCGTCCCTCACCTTTCGTTAGATAATTTAATCGGAGCAATTTTACTTTTTGAGCTCTCTTTTTCTTTCTCTGCCTTGAATATATCTTTCTATCGCTTCTTTGGAAGTCAACCAATTTCTGGCTTGTTTATGCGCTTCTAACTTTCCTTGTCTCACTAATAAATTAAGATACTTTGCAGAATATGGTGTTTGTTTAGCTAGTTCTGATAATGGTAAATATTTTTCACGTTTCTTTGTGACAGGCGTCAATGTTTTAAAATATAAATCAAGCGAACGTTCTATTGCCTGCGCAATAAAGCGCACGAATGGTTTATAATTTTCTCTATCAGCTTGATCTAAAACATTGTAATATTTTTACGATCGTTTTTGAGAACAATGACCAAAGGTCATTTCAATCCGCAATTGATCTTGCAGTTTTTTGACAGCCGATTTTGGCAACGGCCGCAGCTGATTAAGCTTTTGTAACTTTTCTTCCAGCCGTTTGGCTATTTTTGAATCTAAATATTTCATAATGCTTAATATGGTTTAGCTTATATTTTATAGTATACCATATTAAGAAAACAGGTCAAATAGTGTTGGTAATCCGAGTGCCACAACGGCCCTGCTTTAAGCGTTTTTAAAGCGGGGCTGATTTTTTTATAAAACGGCCCAGGACTCCCGGGCCATAACTATATACCTTGTTATGTGATACACCTTTAAAAGCCGTTAGATAATGGGTTTTAAAAATGTATTATACGTTTTGATCATAAACGTAACATCTCCCGTAAACTTGCTGGGGTTATTTTTAATTTCAGCACGGAGCTCGTCTAAAGAAAACACTTCTATGCCTGAACTTTCTCCATCCACGAATTTAATTGATCCATCATAATATCCAATATACATCTGACTGATAAATGGCTGGGTGAATTTATTGCCTTCCTTATCAATCCGAACTGACAAAAAATTATCCACATAATCAACTTTTCTAAACACACCCACTATATTTAAATCAATCGTTTTTACTGTTTTTGCAAAATCCTCTTTAGGCACTACAGCAGCCGGGAAGCCTAATTCTTCTGCACACTCCCTGATAACAGTCATGTCAAACGTGTCACCGGCGCTCACATGTCCCCCAATGGTTTTATCATATAATCCAGGATTTTCATTTTTAATATTGCTTCTTTTTTGAAGATATATCCTTCCTTTAGAATTTAATAGAAACAGGCGAATTGATTTAACTTTCTTTGTAATTTTACCCGTCTTTTTAAATTCTTTTTTTATCTCGGAATAAAACTTATCCCTTTCTTCTATTGCACGTAGGGTATTGTCTAAATCATATATTTCTAATTTTTCTGACATATTTTTTATTATTAATGGATAACGTATTTATTTTTAATCCTCTTGTCTAATGTATTGATTATTTCCCAATATGTATTGAAATAATGTACCCTCTTCATAGCTTCAATAGTTGATGATTCTCATATTTTTTAAATTTTTGTTATCTCACGCTTCTAGTTTTTCTGACAGTATAATCATTAAGAAAATTGTTGTTTATTTAAAATTGTTTGTAAGAAATATCTCTTGATATGCGCTCCGACAACCGAAAAGAGGAGAGCGCAGCGTGGCAAGCGACCAAAGGGAGCGAGAAGTTACGAGTCCGCCGACAAAACACATAAAGGGGGCTGGACTTATATTTTCATAGTCTTACTATTTGCAAAATATTCAAATTTATATTTAGTCATATCTCCAATTTTTTTATTTGGAACAGGCATTAATCTTGCAGAGAGTGGTTTATTCAATTTAATCGATAATGAGGCAATATCTAAAAGAAGGGCATATAGCTTCTTCTCTGAAACATTGCCTGGAAGTGGAATTGTATCTAAACCAGTTCCACAAACAGCAGAATAAAGTAATAAATTTGTAAGATTAAAAGTGCCCTCTTTGTTTCTCATTGCTAATCCATAATCTTCAAGAACGGGAAGCATTAAGCCAGAATAACCGCACTTTTTGACGTCCAAGTTTTTGACAACATCTGTAACAATTTTAGCAATTGCAAGAGTGCCAACTTCTCCGAATTTTCCTAAGCCTAATTTTTCAAAAGCGTAAGCAATACTTTCATCAGGATTTACAGAAGTAGCAATAGAAACATCAATCCCGTCATATTTTATTTTTTCTTTTTTGGAAATTTTTTTAGCGATCGATTCAATTCTCTTATATTCATCAGTGAGTATTTTCTTTAGAATTGAGGAAGCTTTTTGAATATCTTGAGCTTTTGAAAATGCTTTATAGACTAAATCACTGTTTTCTGTTCCAATTGCAAATGAAGTTGGCCCACTATGGTATGCTGCTGGATAAAATGGACTCCCGGCTTTAGTATTAAACAAAGCAGCAAACCTTAAATTCGTAAATCCATCAGGGTCAACTTTTGATATTTTTTTTATCAATTTTGCTGTTTGTTTTGCTGCTTCAAAATTTAGTGTTTTTTCATCAGATATTGTAACGGTACAAAAACCAATAGTTGTATTTTTAAGAATGTCATAAATGATTGAAACATTCTTTGGATTCTTAGTTGTGCCAATGTTGAAAAAATCAATTCTGTATTTTTTATGAACTCTCTCTAACTCTTTTGCTAAAGATACAATTTGTTTTTTTGATTTGAAATATTGTTCCCATGGTTGTGTTGAGGTTCTTCTAGTTTGAACAACATAACCTCTCTTTTGAAATTCGGTTTTTGCACGAATTGTAAATTCAGCAACTTTCTTGAATTGCTCTTCTTGTAGTGGAAGTTTAAGATTAATGCCTGTCGTTATTGTTCTGATTTTCATATCATTAACCTTGAAATTGTAGCTTTAAATAAATATTTCTTTTCAAAACCCAGCCCCAATCAAAATTACTTTATCAAGTTTTACACAAAAGAGGCGGACTCGCAATTGCATTTAACGCTTAAGAGTATGCGAAGTTTTTGTGTAATGAAATAGAGCAAAAATTTGGGTGAAGCCCGAGCCGAGTACCGAACCTTTTATCCCGTGTTATACGCCCCGACGACCGAAGGGGAGGAGAGCACAGCGGGACGCGACTGAAAGGATCGAGTTCAAAAAATATTTTCGTTCTATTTGTCTCTTTGTAGGCTTTTTCATTATTTATTAAATTTGATTTTTTCCGTTTTGAAAAATGAAAGAGGGGTTAGGAGTGAATTTCATTTTTCAGAACACTAAATTACAAAAAGATTTATTTTATTTGTTTGTTAATTTCATATAAAAAAATTGATGTCGCACAAGCAACATTTAATGAACTTGCTGATCCACTAATCGGAATCTTCACAAGATTATCACAAATTTCTTTGTAGTTACTGCTTAAGCCATAAGTTTCATTTCCAATTAAAAGCATCAAAGGAGTTTCAAAATTAGTTTTATCAATGGTTTTGTCGGTTTTTACAGTTGTTCCAATAATATTAAAATTCCCTATTTTAGATTTTACTTTTTTAATCCAAGGAATTAAGTCGTTATGTGACCCTAACCTGATTATTGGTATTGAAAATAATGTACCAAGACTTGCCTGAATCGTTTTTGGTTCATATAAATCAACTGAATGACCGGTCATAATTACTGCATCAACTGCAAAACTATTACAAGATCTAAGTATAGTTCCTAGATTGCCTGGACTAGAAGCTCTATCAATAACTACAACAAATAGGTCTTTTTTTATTTTAATTCTGTCTAAATCATCATTCTTCATCTCAACGAGAGTAAGTAGTTCAGAGCTATCTTCTTTGCCACTTAGTTTATCCATGAGTGAGAAGGGCATTTCAATATGTTTTTTGGCAGTTGATTTACTCAAAATTTCTTTAGCCCAATTGGATAATTTTTTTTCATTGGAATATAGAAAAGTATCAATCTTCCATTGATTTTCAAGAGCCAAATTGATTGATTTCACACCCTCAACAAAGAATTTTTTATTTTTTGATCTTTTTACTCTGTTTCTTTTGAGGACTTCAACGTGTTGAAACTCGTTATTTTCTGAATAAATTTTGATATTCTTTGTCTTGTGTTTCATATTAGATCACATGATACTTTTGTAAAATTTGTTCAAAAGATTTTAGTACTTCGGATTTAGTTTTGTTTGAGGTATCAATAATGTTTACTTCAAAATCTTTTGCTTGTCTGCGAAGAAAATTCAGCCAGTTTTTCATATCTTGAGTTAGCAATTCAGGTTGTTTTCTATCTTCTGTAAGTCTTTTTGCCATAATATCTTCATTACAATCAATCAGAATTATATCATAGTTAGAAAAATTGTTTTGTGAAAATCCATCTTTTATGAACTGTAAATTTACTTGACCCTCGAAAATTATAACATCCTTATCTTTATACTCATTCAACATTTTTTTTATCAATTCGTATGTTTTTTCTTTCTGCCAATTTTCCCCAGAACCAAATTTTTCAATCATTTCTTCTGGAGTTGGAACATCAAGAGAATCAAAGCGTAAAAAAATCCAAATTTCTCTGTTTTCGTACTTATCTTTAAGAGCTGAGACAAGAGAGGTTTTTCCAACTCCAGATGCTCCGGTGATAAAAAAAATATTTTTCATGATAAGTTATTTTTAAAAGTAAATTTTTCACTCATTTCTTATTCAAAAAGAGACTTGGAAATATGGCGCACAACGTTCGAGAGTATGCGAAGCCGCGCCATTGTTTTCAGTACGAATTTTTAGGACATTATCAGCTATTGTAAACGCTGCAAGCTCTCATTTTAAGCAGCGCGGTTTGGGTGGAGTGAAAGAGAAAAAGTGATTAAATTACCTTAATTTAAAGCC
>JALLOP010000036.1 GCA_027718005.1 Patescibacteria group bacterium AH-259-L07
CCTCCTGTTGTCATCCCATCATCTCCTCCTGTCATCCCCCACTTTTGCGCGCTTGCGCGAAAAGTGGGGGATGACAAAGAAGAACACAATAAGTAACAGGCAAAATTTGTTGCCACAGTGGTTTTGCCAATATGCTGCGGTCCATAAAATAAATATGCATGGCTTAATTTATGATGCGCCGCACTTTTTTGTAAAAATTTAATAATTCTTTCATGCCCAACAATCTCCATACACTCCTATTATACCAAATTTTAATATCCTCGACAAGCTCCTCCTAACGACAGAATCTATATCTCAATGCGCATGGCAATCTAAAAACGGGGAAAATATATGAATGATTTTTCCCGTTTCGCTATTATGAGCGAAGCCCCTCACCCAGTTCCGATAAAATCGGAACCAGTTCGCTGGGTGAGGGACGAAGCGAATAACAAGGTTCTGACGAGCGAAGCGAGGAACGGTTCTTAAAGTCTGGATAAAGATATTATTCCTTTCAGACTTCAAGGTTCTTCCGAACGAAGTGAGGAATGGTTCTTATTATACGCGTAACAATGCTTTCATGGTTTGCTCTGCACACTTTTCCCATGAAAAATTGTTTACTTGTGCTAATCCTTTTTGCCGTAATTCTTCCACCAAATTTTTATCACGTATTATTTTTTTCATTGCCCGTACAATGCTGTCTATATTATCTTCGTCAAAGTATAGCACTGCATCGCCGCCTACTTCAGGAATGGAACCGCTCTTGCTGGCTACTACCGGGCAACCACACGCCATTGCCTCTAAAACAGGGATGCCAAATCCTTCGCACAGCGAAGGAAAGATAAATGCCTCGGCGCCATTGTATAAATACTTTAAATCTTTGACATCAACATAGCCCAGATGAATAATATTGTTATTGCTTTCTATACGACTTTTCATCTTGTCATATCCAAGTCCTGACTTGCCTACCAATACTAACGTTGGCTTGTTATTAATTGCTAATTGTTCATAGGCAGAAATAAGGCCTCCTATATTTTTCTTTTTTTCTAATCTGCCGATATATAAAAAATATGGTTTATTAATATTATATTTAACCAATATGGATGCTATTTTTTTCTTATCTTCTACTACATAAAAATTATTTTTATCATAGGCCAAGGGAATAACGGTTATTTTGTCTTCGCCCACCTTATATAACTCAACTAACTGTTGCTTAGTAAATTGTGATGGAACAATAATATGTGCAGCGATTGTTGCACTACGACGATGAACGAGAGGGTAATACAAGCGAGCAAATAAAGAATAACATCGTGGATACTTTTCAAAACAAATATCATGAATTGTTACGACTGACCTTCCTCTATAAAAAAAGGGCAGTGTATGAGAAGGCACAAATAATACATCAGGGGGATATTTTTTCATCTCCCAGAACAGTCGAATCTGTGTCCACACATAGGTAAACGGCCAGCGAAGTTGTTTTTTTCCCCATCCCTTTGGTAAATGCCCTAAATTGCTTCGAAGCTTATCCGGGGAATATAAAATAAAACAATCCCCATTTCTAACAGGGATTTTTTTCATTGCTTGAATTACATGATACCCATACCATTCAGTGCCTGTCTTAAATTTTCGATTCGCACGCGAGGCATCTATACCTATTTTCATCACTTCATTGCTAAAATGCTTCGTTTATATGACTCTAAATTATCAAGCGCCATGCCCGTCCCCTTTGCCACTGATAAGAGCGGTTCATCAGCAACATAGGCAGGCACGCCAATTGCCTGGGTTAATAATTTATCTAAATTTCGTAATTGCGAACTCCCTCCAGAGAGAATCATACCCTTCTCCATAACATCAGCTGAGAGCTCGGGCGGTGTTTCATACAGCACTGATTTTACTGCCAACACAATTGCGTTTAACTCACTCTGAATTGCTTCCGTAATATCATTAGAATCAATCGTGATAACCCGAGGCAGGCCAATAATCATATCTCTCCCCTTAATATCAAGTTTTATCTTTTTCTCTAAGGGCAACGCAGAGCCAATTTTAATTTTAATTTCCTCAGCAGTTCTCTCACCAACCGCAAGATTATATTTTTTACGGATAAAGGTAGCAACTGCCGTATCAAATTTATTTCCCGCAACACGCACTGACGTACAGGTCACAATGCCTCCTAATGAAATCACGGCTGCTTCGGTAGTGCCGCCGCCAATATCAATAATCATGTGCCCTGAAGCTGAACCAATGGGGATATTAGATCCGATCGCGGCTGCAATCGGCTCTTTAATAATGTATGCGGCGCGTGATCCTGCACGCATGGTTGCATCTCGAACTGCCCGTTCTTCAGTAGATGTAATACCTCCGGGGACTGCCACCATCACTTCAGGTCGAAACAGATTAAACCGGTTAACGGCTTTAGATAAAAAATAACGCAACATTGCCTCTGTTGCCTTATAATCTGCAATCACGCCATCTTTTAATGGTTTTTTTGCGATAATGGTATCAGGTGTGCGCCCAATCATCTCCTTTGCCTCATCACCAACTGCTAACACACTTTTATCCAATGTGGAAATCGCTACCACCGAAGGTTCATTGGTCACAATTCCCTTACCGGGCAAATACACCAAAATATTTGTTGTTCCTAAATCAATGCCAATTTTTTTCGTTAAGATACTCATAATGGTCGCTTCGCTCCAATTCCTAATTTCTAAAAGTTTTTTAACATTAATGATTTAGACATTAGGCATTTCATTAGGAATTAGACAATTAGAAATTAGACATTCTTTATTCCTATATTTTAATTCTATCTCACATATATAAAAATGTCAATACCCCGGACCATGAAAAAGAAAGGTGCTATCCCACTTCCACTTTTTCCTTATGCTGCAGATAATCTTTGACTAAAATAGAACCAATCGTGGTAATGGGAACGGCGAGCACAATACCAATGGGACCAAGAATTTTCGCGCCAATCAATACCACAATAATAACAATCAAGGGATCAAGTCCGAGCGCTTTATGCATTACATAGGGAGAGAGCAAGATATTTTCAATTTGCTGGACAATAATATAAAGAATAATCACCAAAAGTGCCAGTGTTGATGATTGTCCTAATGCAATGACGAGAGCAGGAATCAGTGCTAAAAGTGGACCAATATATGGAACAAACTCAGTCAATCCTGCAATTATTGCCAATGTCAAAGCATATTGTACTCCTAATAATGTCAAACCAAGATATACTAAAATGCTGACAGACAAACTGAGCAGTAATAATCCTCGCCCCCATGCGCCAATCTCTTTCTGAAATGATTTAAAAAAGTGCTCTAAAAACTTCTGATATTTTTTCGGGATAATAGAGCCGACAAACAAACGAACCGCGCCCTTCTTCACTGAAAGATAAAACGCAATCACCAAAACCATAAAAAACGAAATGGTCTGTCCTGCAACTGATCCCAAAAAAGAAAAAAATGCTTTTCCACTACTCGGCCCTGATTTGGATAACCACTGTTGAAACATAGCTAAAAACTCTGATTGGAATTCAGGAGAAATCTTAGACAAAATTGACTGCAAGAGCTGAGGAAGTTGCACACTTAAAAGATTTGCTTGTGCTACTGCGGTAGGGATAACTATCAAACTAATCCCTATTAATATAAGGATGATAAAAATATATACAATCAATGCGCCCAACCATCGCGGCAGTTTTTTGCGCTCAAAATAATTCACTGCTGGTGTAATAATCGCAGCTACCAAACCAGCTAAAAAAACGATCACAATCACATCACGAATTAAATACAAAAACCATAATACCAGAATCACCAACACAATGCGAAAAATCGACCATAAATCTATTTTAATTAAATTTGTCTGAATTTTATTTTCCATACCTTTTTATTGTATACTTTTTTGTAAAAGATGCAAGAAAGGTTTTTTGTTTTTAAATGGCCCAATTAAGGCAAGACACATAGTCTGGGGCTTTAAAACAGCACGTGCGACTTTACTAATATCGCCTTTTTCAACATGCTGTATTTTTCTCAATTTCTCTGTTGGCGATAAAATTTTCTTGCCTAACAATACTTGATTCGCATACCAACTCACCAAATTTGCTGAATCTTCTAATGAGAGTTTTATCGTACCTTTAAAATAATCTTTTGCTCGCTTGAGCTCTTCCTCACTCACACCATACTTTCGAACCTTTTTTAATTCATCTAAAATAACCGCAACCGCCTCTCTTGTCTTATCTTTATCAACTCCCGCTCGAATGCTATAGCTTCCGATATCAGAATATGCTCCTGCATCAGCTTTAACAAAATATGCCAAACCTCTTTTTACCCGCACTTCAGAAAATAATCGAGAACTCATATTGCCCCCTAAAATGATAAGCAAAAGCGCAAGTGCTTCACGTAAACGATGCTGATAAGGATATGCAAAGCCGCCAAGTGCAACCTGAACTTGATCAACTTGTTTAAACAATATACTAACTCGTTGATGTAAAGATACGTTTTGTTTTTTAAAAGGAATAGGGGTATATTTTTTTTGAACCCCTTTTTGAACCCCTTTAGAAGAACCATGCTTCGCAGAACCTTGTTGTTCGCTTCGCTCACAATATGATGAAAAATATTTCCCGATTAATTTTACTACTTCTGACTTTTTCACATCACCACAAATTGCAACAACCATATTTGACGGGGTGTAAAATCTTTCTTTATATGCCAAAAGTTTTGTCCTATTCATCCTTGATACCGTACTCACTGACCCGCTAATTACTTTTCCTAGCGGATGCTGTTTATATAAAAGGGTGTCAAAAGCATCCATAATATATAACAAAGGGTTTTCCTTATACATTTTTATCTCTTCGGAAATTACGCCTTTTTCCCGCTCAAATTCTCCTTTATCAAAAACCGAGTTAAACAGCATATCTGATAATATATCAAGCGCAACATCTGTTTTTTCTCTAATGGTTTTTATCCAATACCCTGTATGATCTTTAGCAGTAAATGCATTATAGTGTGCGCCAAGAGCATCCAGCTCTTTTGCAATGGCTAAATTATTTTTGCGCTTTACCGTTCCTTTAAACATCATGTGTTCGATAAAATGAGAAGCGCCCAAAAGCGGCATTGCCTCATGCCGAGAGCCAACGGGCAACAATACTAAAATGGTCACTGCTTTGGTGTTCTTTGCGGGAATGGTAAGCAAGCGAATGCCATTAGATAATTTTGATTGATAAAACATAATCGTCGCTTCGCTCCAATTCCTAATTGACACGAAGTGTCATCCCGAGCGAGTGAAGCGAGCGAGGGATCTCAAAGGCATGAGATCCTTCGGGCTCACTCTGTTCGCCCTCAGGATGACGCCTGCGGCGTCATTTTATTAGGAATTAGACAATTAGATATTAGAAATTTTGAGCACTATTATTCGTTTATATTTTTAATCTTTATTCTATCTTCTCTTTAAGGTAATCTATCAGTTCTACAATAGGCACCCTCTCTTGTTTCATAGTATCGCGATCTCTCGACGTTACCTGTTTATCTTCTAAGCTATTAAAATCTATGGTAACACAAAATGGCGCCCCTGTCTCATCTTGTCTTCGATACCGTCTCCCGATAGAGCCGACTTCGTCATACTGGCATGACCAACGTTGTCTCAACTCTTTATATATATCCTGAGCCATGGTAATTAATGGTTGTTTTTTTACCAAAGGCAATACTGCGACTTTGATCGGTGCTAAATTCTTATGAAGTTTTAATACGATTTCGGTATCTTTTGCTGATTTCGTGGTGGTTGTCCTTCCCCCCCTTACTTCTGTATATGCATCAACTAAAAATGCTAATAATGACCGATCAACCCCCCCTGACGTTTCAACAATGTAGGGGATAAAACTTTTATGGGTTTCATCATCATAATACGACAGATCTTTACCAGAATATTTACTATGCCGAGACAGATCCCAATCCCCTCTATTATGAATCCCTTCAATTTCTTTCCACTCGCCAAAAAACTTGTATTCAATGTCAATTGCTCGCTTTGCATAGTGCGCAAGCTCATCTTTTTGATGTTCTCTGAACCGAACATGTTTTGTATTAATTCCCAAATTGTTATACCATCTCATCCTCTCCTTCTTCCAGAAATCAAACCATTTTGGCGCTTCTCGTGATCTTACAAAAAACTGCATTTCCATCTGCTCAAATTCACGGGTACGAAAAATAAAATCACCCGGTGTAATTTCATTGCGAAATGCTTTGCCAATCTGCGCAATACCAAAGGGAACTTTAAGACGCGATGTTTCGTATACTTTTTTAAAATCAACGTAAATCCCCTGTGCAGTTTCCGGGCGCAGATAAATTTCTCTTCCTGTTTCTTCTGTTGCGCCAACGGTTGTTTTAAACATTAAATTAAAACGCTTTGGCTTAGTAAGCTCGCCCTTACATTCAGGACAACGCGCGCCAATATGATCCGCGCGAAACCGCTTATGACAACGTTTACATTCAACCAGTTCATCAGAAAAACTTTGTACATGCCCTGATGCCTCCCAGACACGGGGATGCATTAAAATTGCTGAATCAAGTCCGACAATATTATCACGCAACCGTACCATCTCCTTCCACCACAACTCTTTAATGTTATTTTTCAACTCAACCCCTAACGGACCATAATCATACGTTGAAGGCCCGCCTCCATATTCTTCTGAAGATTGAAAAATAAATCCTCGACGCTTACATAAAGAAATTATTTTACCCATCCCATTAGAAAGTCCCATACATTTTGCTTAGTCATAACACCCCGTCACAAGCCTCGGTGATACAAGTCTTCTAACGGGATCCACGTATTATGCTCCATGTATCTATGATAGCATATATATGTAAAAAAGAAAATAGGGGCGAACGCTGTCCGCCCCAAAATCACTTACACGTATGTTATTTACGCTCATCAAGCAAGTATCGCTTTGCTAAACTCGGTATCGCTATAAGACGACCGAGTTTTTCATCTTCGGCTATCGCAAGCATATTAATATCTCGCGTAGCCAAAACCATTTTCTTTCCTGATTCTTCGCATTCCCGTTGAATAGCTTTTGCTGCCGCCAGCACGCGCAGTTTTCTATCGTATGGAGATCCTAATACATCATGATCCCCGAGCCTAATATAACTGACATCCATCCGCTTTTTCCTCTGAACCTCTTCTAGTGTCTCAGGATTCAACTCCTCAAGTTTGATTCGGGCAAGTTCTGATTTCAGGCCTGTTCCATATGAACCCGCAATATCCCACGCGTACTCTTTAATGTCTAACTCTTCCAGGATTGGCCCCAAGTCGCCGAAATCATCCCACGTATATTTCTTCTTTCCCGTGTCTATCATTGCTCGAATTATCTGCAAGACATCGTCAGCCCAATTCTTAGCAGCATCATTTTCTTCTTCATCTTCTGTTTTCTTAAGTCCTCGATGCTTAATACCCTTAAGATGTTCGAAAACTGCATGGGGAACGATTACCCGTCTGAACTGCAACAGCCGTTTAAACTCTTCTCTTTCAAGTAGGATTGGCGTATCAACAACGACTAGTAATTGCTTCAACATCCTCTTATACCGCCGCTCTTCTCTAATTCCATTCCACTGATACACCAATCTTTTAAAGAACAATTTCATAACTTCCTCCTTTGTCCGCCATAGCTTCATGCAAAGGCGGAACTTTTTGCCAACGCGTGTTCACGCTGTTGTTTTTTTTGTGTTTGCTGATGACTTTATCATCAGTATCTAAAGTATAGCATAAAATTGCTTTTGTGTCAAGAGGAAAAGTCATCCTCAAATGGGATGACTTTTTACAAATGACTTTTTCTGAAAAAATTTTTTATTTCTTAACCTTGGGAATAATTTTATTCACTTCTTTGCCATCTACGGTTTCTTCTTTTAAAAGCTTCTGTGCAAGGGCTTCAACTTTATCTATATGTTTCTCCAATAATTCTTTGGTTTCATTTTCTGAGTTCTGTGTAATTTGTTGTATTACTTCATCGATTCTTCGAGCTGTTTCATCTGAATAATCTTGTTCTCTTTGCTCATTAATATGTCTTGGCAAAAATATATTTTCATAACTTCTGCCAAACACCCGTGGTCCTAATTCTTTACTCCACCCCCACTTACATACCATTTTCTTCACAAGCTCAGTAGCGACTTCAAGATCATTAGCAGCACCCGTGCTAAGCTCTTCAAATATTAATTGCTCAGCAACGCGACCACCCATAAGAACCATGAGCCGTGCCGCAATGTATGACTGAGAATGGGTGTGTTTCTCTTCTTCAGGTAATTGACTGGTTATTCCCAGTGCGCGACCACGCGGAATAATTGACACTTTATGAACCGGATCAGCCTTGGGCAACAACTGTGCAATAACCGCATGGCCTGCCTCATGATAAGCCGTCAGCTTTTTTTCGTTCTCGCTTAAAACCGCGCTCTTTCTTTCAACACCCATAATCACCTTGTCTTTTGCTTCTTCAAAATCTTCCATACCAACCTTTTTCTTATTCTTTCGTGCCGCTAACAACGCAGCTTCATTTACCATGTTTGCTAAATCTGCGCCAACCATACCTGGCGTACCTTTTGCAATAACCTCTAAATCAACATCCTTATCTGTGGGGACCTCTCTGGTATGAATCTTTAAAATTCCTTCTCGTCCACGAACATCAGGAACATCGACCACAATCTGACGGTCAAATCTGCCCGGCCGCAGGAGCGCCGGATCTAACACATCAGGCCGGTTTGTTGCCGCAATAAGAATCACATTATCATGCGGCTCAAACCCGTCAAGTTCTACGAGCAACGCATTTAAGGTTTGTTCTCGTTCATCATGGCCGCCGCCCAGCCCTGCACCGCGGTGTCTGCCCACTGCGTCAATCTCATCAATAAAAATAATACTGGGCGCGTTCTTTTTCCCTTGCTCAAACAGATCGCGTACGCGTGATGCGCCCACACCAACAAACATTTCAACAAAATCAGCACCGCTTAAGCTAAAAAACGGAACATCTGCTTCTCCTGATACTGCCCTAGCTAACAACGTCTTTCCGGTTCCAGGACTGCCTAAAAGTAATACACCCTTAGGAACTTTTCCCCCAAGCTTTTGATAACGCTTTGGATTCTTAAGAAAATCAATTACTTCAATAAGCTCTGTTTTTGCTTCTTCACATCCTGCTACATCATCAAACGTTGTTCCTTCTTTGTCGCCTGTCCATACGCGAGATCGGCTCTTGACAAAATTAGATAGACTAAATCCGCCGAGTCCTCCGCCCTGCATCCGTCGAGACATTAATAACCAAAATCCAATAATAAGTAACCACGGTGCCGTTCTCCAAAAATAATCTCCCCAACTCACAGTTTTCTCTCTAAAGGTATATTTCACCCCATATTTATCCCACTCCTCTAACACTGCCTCATTAACATAGGGAAGAATAACTACAAAATTCTCTACACCTTTTACAATACTACCATCTTCCGCTTCTGCATCGCTTTTTTCTCGCAGCGTACCATGAAACTCATCGTCAATAACGACTGCTTTATAAATTAACTCATCTGTCAAAAATCTTTCATATTGATCATAATGTATTGCCACTTCTTTTGTGCCCCCTCCTCTAAACAAGTTGGAAAGAAATATAGCGCTGATAAGGATAACTATCCAAACAAGAATGTTCTTTCTTAACGGCATCTGGGGACGCTTATCTTGTTCATTCTTCCGATCCACCGGTCGTTTCTGTGTATCCATACCTTTTTTCTCCTTTTTTTTATCCTGTTATTTAACAGGGTAAAGATTGTGATGAACAACAGTATAATAATCTCACATTTTTAAAAAAAAGTCAACCCCTCAACACTTTTTTTCAAAAAGTGGTGGGGGGTTGACTTTTAACCTCGTCTCAACACTTTCTCAACTTGAGCCGCCTCATCTTCAGTTATATCTAAAACAAAGTTTATCTTTGGCACACGTCTCATAACAAGGCGTCTATTTAATAACTTTTGTAAATACCCAATCCTTTTTTTTATTTGAGCCAACACTTTTGGAGCATATTCTATGGGGAAAATACTCATAAACACTTTTGTCTCCATCAAATCTTTTGATGTTTTAACATAAGCTATCGTAATTAAAGAATTTTCAGGCACCTCAATTTCATGCATTAAAATTGCGCCAAGTTCCCGCTTAATTAATTCATTTACCTTTTGTATTCTTTCACTCATAAGCGCTGTCGCTAAAATAAAATATTAAAGATAGAAGATAAAAGATATTTTTTAATTTTTACGTTTTTGTTTTTGGTTTTTTATTTTTGGTTTTTTCTAAGTGCTTCTTCAATATGCTCATATCTATTTCTAGCATTCCACAGCAACCACCCATACCCGCCGCCTTCAAGTACTGCTTGTTTTTGCAAAGTAATCATCTCTGGCGTATAGACAGCACCTAAATCAAATGCCTGAATCCACGGGCGAATTTTTGGAAGAGGCTTATTTTTCTCAATTAAAGGCACAACTATATGTTCTTGTGTTTTTTCAAAACTGCGCGATATTACCTCATACGGATGCTCGGCCGGATTATCTAAGTCATCAAATGTATCACCAAAATGGGAAGGATACAGCATAGGAGAGATATAATTAAAATAGGGAACAGCATCAATAAAACGCTGCCCTATATTCATGTCATAATTCGTGTCAGAATGCATCATAGTCATGCCAAAAATATCAACAGAACGACGTCCCACATGCTTTAACGCTTGTGCCTGGTACTCGAAAAACTGGCGGATCACTTCGCTTCGTGGCACCTCCCTATCCCATACAGGAAAGCTGATATCTAAAATATTACCATCTGAAGGAAAACGGACATAATCAAAATTCACTTCTCCAAACCCCAACTCTAATGCTTCTTGGGCAAGCGCCACATTATATGCCCATACTTCACGAGATGCAGGATCCATCCATTGCGTTCCTCCGCTATCTTTCCATAACTTTCCCGTATGCTTACTTTTTAGTGCTAAATCCGGCCGGACTTGTGCTAAAACTGGGTCACGAAATATTACAATCCGTGCAATGGTATAAATACCACGGGATTGGAATTTCTCTAATAAAGCAGATATATCTTTAATCCGTATTTCCCGCGTTCCCCACTCCTTAGCTTGATCAATATCACTGTTATAGGCGATCCTTCCGGTTGAGTCTTTTATGTCAATTACCACTGCATTGAGCTCGGTTCGCAATATAAAGTCAATAAGCTCGTCAACCCTTTTCTGCTCGCTTGCAGTCCATGAAGACATATAAATTCCACGTGCATATACGGGCCCAATACGCAGTGGTCGTGCTAAAGCGCTTCCTAACATTTTAACTTCTTGTATGGTATACCAATATACTATAGTAAGGGTAATGGGTATACTGATAAAAAAAACAAAAAAAAGCAGTATCCATATCCAGTGCTTTTCACGCCATGGAATAGTTATTTTTCTTCTCTTGGTTGCCATATTTCTTCGCCAATGATTGAATAAATAATTCGCCCATCCTCATAAATTCGTATAGTTTTTGTCTCTTCTGAAACCGTATAAACGGTTGTTTGTTTTAACTGCCAGCTTGCGGTGATAGCAATCAGATGCCGGGAGTGAACTTTTTCCTTAAATCCAAGTGTTTTTGAAAGATCATGAACCATTTTATGCTCCAAATGTTCAACTAAAAGTGAGGGGCGCAAGTTAGTTAAAAAAACACCACTGGCTGAAGCATATCCTTTGCGACGAATTAAAATAGCGCCATCAAAATACTTTGTTTTTGAAATAGTATTCATCATCCACGTCATGCTTCTCCCTAAAAATAGCCGCGGCTTATAGCGAAAAATATCTTGCTGCAAATCGGTCACCAACGCATACTCTTTTGACCATTTTTCCCGCCATCCTAATACAATTAACAAACCAAAGGGTTTGCGACTTCGATTTACAATCCGATGAATTGCTTCCAAAACTAAAATTTTATGTTTTTTTGCAATACCAGTTTTCGAAAAATAAATATCATGAAACTCCTTTTTATATCCGAGCATCCGCATTCCCTTGCCAAGGCCCGACCTTATGTATGAAGCGGATTTCATAGCCCCTCTCCGAGGTCCGACCTCCCCTTGGAGGTCGGACCTCCCTAAAGTAATTTAAAATTATTAATTACAATACTAAACCTATACCCTAAATAATCCGCTGCCGCACGGCAATATGACATCCGCTCAGTAAATATTTCAAAATATTCCATAATCGGAACAAAATTAGTGTCAATTTTTAACGTTAAAATAATGCGCTTCTTTTTTTTATCAACCCTTAACATTGATCTTGTAACAGCATAATTTACCCGGTCATGAATATCGGCTTTAATCTTTTTAATAGATCTGGTAATCACGCGTGACCGATGAACATCTGACTTATCGGCAATCACCACAATCGCAGATACTGCATTCGTCAACTTCATATTCTCCTTATCATGGTTTGCGAGCGCTTGAACAACCATGACAAGATCTTTTGCATCCATTTTATCTTGAAATACCTGATGAAATAAAAGTGCTCCCCAGTAATGATGTCGGGTTCTTCCTAAAAAATTTCCCATATCTTGACAAAACCCGCCAATAGCAGAAAGCTCTTGCATCCGCTTACTCAATCCTACATCCTGCGCTAATCTCCGCGCTCGTCTCGCAACTAAATTTGCGTGACGCAGGCCATGTTCAGTATAATCAAGTGCTTTCATAGAAACCTGAGTTTGTTTAATAAACTCTAAAATCTGCGGATGATTTTTAACATCGTTTAAGGTAGTCATATAAAACCATTCTAACAATTTAACATCCTAACATCTTAACAAAATATTATAGAATTGATTCTGTCTTTGTTTAATTGTTAAATTGTTTAGTTGTTTAGTTGATGCTAAGTTTCTCCCTCAACCGCGGTTCATCAAAGCCAACAATAAACTCACCATCAATCTCAGTGACAGGTACGCCCATTTGCCCAGTTTTTTCAACCATTTTCCGCGCCGCCTCTTGATCTTTACTTACATCAATATCTTTAAATTCAATATTGTTTGCCTTGAAAAATTCTTTTTCCTGATGGCAATAGGGGCACATTGGTGTGGTATAAATTGTTATATTCATAACTCCCTCTCCGAGAACCGATCTCCCCTTGGAGGTCGGGTCTCTCTATTTATTAGGACATGTGCCTTCGGCACATAACTAATTTCAGAATCTTGGGAAAATCCTTAAAATTGTTAATTTCAGGATTTTCCAGATTCCTCAATTATAAGATAATTACTATTTTTATACAATATAATATAACACTTTTTCAAAAAAAAACAAACCCCAGATGAAATTGTTCCATCTGG
>JALLOP010000037.1 GCA_027718005.1 Patescibacteria group bacterium AH-259-L07
TAAAATCTTTTATTGTCTAATAAAAATTTGGCGAACTTTACCCCGCCAATAAATTGAATCAACTTCATCTTCCTATTTGGATTGTTGAGAAGGTATTCATCTCTGTTCCAATATATGGTTGATAAAACAATTAATTTTTGATATTTCTTTGCATTGCGATATTGATAATAAGTATCAGTGGACATTAAATTAAATAAATGAACTAAATCGTAATTCCTTACGTTCGGGTCTAATGCTGTTGACGTATCTACGGCTATTCCTGTTTTTTTCAAATATTTCTTTGTTTTCTCTAGTTGTATCACGTCACCGCCATGAATTTTATATGCATCTTGTCTAATTTGCATTAAAATTTTCATATAATCGCGAATTTATTTATTGTATCGGAAGCTCTAAAATAAACTAAAAATATAAATTCCGATACAATCAGAAGGGGGTCGGGGGAACTGGGTGTTCCCCCGTAGAGGAAGGCAGCGAGCCGAGGGCGAGCGCTGGAAACCTTGGGTTTCCAGAGAACATAGTTCGCGAGCGGAGCGAGCGACTATGTTCAAACCTCGTATAAATCTCTCTCTCCCGCAATTCTCATTTTTAAATGCAAGAGGGTCAAGTACAACTTTCTCCCGGAAAGAGACAAAAGAAATGTTATTATATTTCTTATACCAGGGTCAACTTTTATAGACTGACTAAAACATTTTCGAGACTTTATTTTGTTCCCGGCTGTCACATACTTAGTTCCTAAACGTCTGAGAAAAACTCCATAAGTTCGGCGATATTTTTCAAATAATCTTTCATGTTTTAAAACTAAATACTCCAAATCTCTTATAGTGCCATCAAAACTATATATTTTACTTGCCTCATCAGCTATCGCGACCTCACTACTTTGTTTGCCAGTATTTTTTTTTGTGTGTACGCGCGCCTTCTGCTGCAGGCCTGTTTTTGAATGCTCCCCTACTCGAAAATTAGATAAAACCTTTGGAAGATATAAACCCTTTCCTTGCTGTAATATTCTAATCCATAGATCATAATCCATGGCATAATGTAAATTTTGGTCTAAAAATCCTATCTTTTGTATGATTCTTTTGGTAAAAAAAGCAGCAGGCTGATATATAGAGTAATCTTGCGTTAACAAAGATTCAAGAGTCTCCTGCTTTGACTTCCTCAATATCTTTTTTCCGCCCCTCTGATTTATAAAATAACAATCGCCATAAACCAAATCTACATGAGGATTTTTTTTAAATTTTTCTAAGATATAAGCAAAAGCACCTGGCTCATAAAAATCATCAGAGTTAATCCAGCTCAGTATATCGCCCTTGGCAATCTTGAGCCCTTTGTTTATGGCATAGGTCTGCCCTTTATCTTTGTGTGACCACCACCGATATTCTACCCCCTTACATTTTATGGGATAGCGTTTTGTCTTTAATAAGGTATCATACTTTTCTATTATTTCTACACTCTTATCAGTTGATCCGCCGTCAGCAATAATGTAATCAATAAAAAAATCCCCTTCTTGAGAAAGAACGCTCTGTATTGTTTCTTCAATAAACTGTCCCTGGTTATAAGAAGGAGTAATAATAGTTATGATATTATTCATGGCTCTTGTTATATTTTTCAAACGTCTGAGTAAATGCCTTTAACATTTCTTGGGTGTATCTCTCCCATGAAATATTTTTACGAACAAATTCAAAACCATTTTGACTTAATTTTTGATAAAAAAAAGGATTATCAACCAACTCTTTCACTGCCTTAGCAATAGCAAGAGGATTCTTCGGATCTACGAGCAATGCATTTAGATTATCTGTAAGCACTTCTGACGCTCCTGTTGTCTTCGAAACAATCACTGGTAATCCTGAGGCCATCGCCTCAAAAACTACTAATCCCCATGTCTGTATATGATTGGGAAAAATAAAAATGTCGCTTTCGTAATAATTTTTAATAAGAACTTTTTCAGGAACTTCTCCTACAAAATTTACTCTATTTTCTACTTTAACATCATGTATTAAATCCTTGAGCTTCGCTTTATAGCTCTTGTCAAAAACATCGTTCCCAATAATTGTCAAAAAAATATTGTACCCCCAATCCTTTAGTATCTGGACCGCACGTATACCATCTTCAAATCTACGGTAAGGGAAAAGTATTCCCACCATTAAAAGCCGAATTTGGTGCTGTATTTCTCGCTGTCCTCTATGTCTTTGTTTATTGATTATGAACCGTCTTAAATCTAGTCCGCTCCTAACTACTATTGCATCTACATTAAAATATTTTTTAATAACTGATTGATTTAACTTATCTAAAACCACTATTTTATCTTGTGCTCTTATAAACTTCTTTTCCTGTGCATCAATTAATAAATATAACAGTCTTTTAAAGGGAGAAGTCTTTTTAGAATCCGCCTTTCGAATTCTATCCTCCGCCCACCTTCTCGAAGGCACGTCATTTATCATTCCTACTGAAGGAGCACTTCTTTGCTTCTTAAAAAAATAGCTAACTTTATAAACATGCTGATCATGGGGGTTTAAAATCTCTGTGTCAGCATCTATCAATTCGGCCAAATTTTTGCATATATCATTTTCTCGTTTCTTTCGAATAAAAAATCTTAGAATTCTTATATTTCTAACAATAGTGGGTTTATATAAAAATTTCTCTTCTTCAGGGGAGGCTCGGAAAAGAAATCTAACTCTTTTTCCTTCTAATAAGGCCGTATAACACTTCTCTGGATGATAAAATGCGGTATAGAGCGTAACTTGATTACCGCTTCCTTGAAGTTTTTGAGCCAAAAAAAGAGCCTGCCTTTGAGTTCCGCCTTTTATATTAAGCGCCCAAACAATTATTGCAATCTTCATGAGTTTTATGCATATTATACAAGCTTTTGGAAAGCTTGTTCAAAGATAGCCAAAATATAATCTAAATCGTCTTTTGTAAGATTATGATGGCAGGCTATATAAAACCCTGCCTTATTTATATATCGTGCCACCGGATAGCGGGGTTCTAAATTACCAAAAATTTCTTTATAAATCGGTTGATTCAACAGGGGCATCATGTAGCGGGTTTCAATACCGTGTTTTTCAAGGTGCGTTAGTAGCTTTGATCTTTCTAATAATTTATCTTTCATCACTATAGGGAATGCTAAAAATACATGATCTCTGTCCCGGGGGATGATGGGCAATTGAATCAAATAAGAAAATTGTTTTAAGCCCTCTGCTAAGTAGGCAGCGTTCTTTTGACGCTTTCTAATATTTGTTTTTATATATTTTAATTGCTCTAAACCTAGAGCCGCCTCCATCTCTGTTAAACGACAACTATAGCCAATGTCGATAAAAGAAAATCTACGATCTACTGTCTTAAAAATCTCTTTGTCAGATTTTCTACTCAAATTATTATCGTCATCTATTGTCAAATAAATAGAATCTCTTCCATGATTCATTAAACTTTTGACCCTAACGGCATATTCGGGGTTATTCGTCGTAACTATACCTCCAACGCCGGTGGTAATAATATGAGCCACATACGTGGAAAAGCACCCTAAGTCACCCATTGAACCAACCATCCTACCTCGATATTTAGCGAGCATTGCTTCACATGAATCTTCAATAACCTTAAGTTTATGCTTTTTTGCAATAGCCATTATTGGTTCCATATCAGCGGGTAAGCCATACAAGTGAACCGGGATAATTGCTCTTGTTTTTCTTGTTATTTTTTCTTCGATCTTTTTGGGGTCGATATTATATGTATCGGGCAAAACATCTACGAAAATAGGTCGTAGATTGTTTTGTAAAACGATATTTGAAGTTGCAATAAAAGTTATTGCCGGAACCAATACCTCCTCTCCATCGCGCCACTGATATATCCTTTTTAAAGCATGTAATGACATCCGGAGTGCGGCGGTTCCGCTTACCGTAAAAATGGCGAATTTTCTATTATGCAATTTAGCAAATTTATTCTCGAACCTTGCTGAAAGTGGGCCGTGAGATAACCTATTCTCATTAAGGGTTTGTAAAATAAGTTTTTTGGCATACGGCCCTATATTCAGAGTTCCGAGAGGAATCTTCCTCGCCCTCGATTTCTTATTCTTTTCTAGCATATGTTTTTAAAAACCATGTAATTGTTTCTTGTAACCCTTTTTCAAGCGGGGTCAATGACCTAAAGCCGAATTCTTTTTCTGCCCGAGAGGTATCAAGCATCCGACGAGGTTGACCATCAGGCTTTGAAGTGTCCCAGCGAATTTCCCCTTTAAAATCCATTAATTTACAAATTAGCTCGGCTAAATTTTTAATTGAGATCTCCATTCCAGAACCCAAGTTTACAGGTTCAGACGCATTGTATTTTTCAGTAGCTAATATAATTCCCTCAGCAGCATCCTCTACATAAAGGAACTCTCTGGTAGCTTTGCCAGTTCCCCAAATCTCGATAGAATCTCTCTTGCTACATTTAGCTTCATAAATTTTTCTAATTGTTGCTGGAATAACATGAGAGGTTTCTAAATTAAAATTATCTCCTGGTCCATATAAATTTACTGGCAAAAGATAGATCGCATTAAAACCGTACTGCTGGCAATATGCCTGAGCTTGAACCAAAAGCATTTTTTTTGCTAATCCATAGGGAGCATTGGTTTCTTCTGGATACCCCTTCCATAAATCTCCTTCTTTAAAAGGAACAGGAGTAAACTTTGGGTAGGCGCATATTGTGCCAATTGCTACAAACTTTTCAACTTTTGCTTGTCGCGCTGCCTCTATTAACTGAATGCCCATTATTAAATTATCATAAAAAAATTCACCAGGCTTTTCTTTATTTGCGCCAATCCCACCAACCTTTGCAGCCAGATGGATAACAATATTCTGCCCCTTAACTGCCCTTTGACAATTCTCCCATTTTCTTAAGTCCATCTCCTCAATAGATGGTAAAAACAAATTTTCTTTTAGAGCCCCTCTTTTTTCTATTAAATTTCTCACCACATGCATGCCTAAAAAGCCATGAGCGCCGGTTACTAAAATCTTTTTTTTTGCTAGATCTATCACAATTTTTACATTATATAATTTTAGAACTTAAAACGATTTCTAACCTTAAATCCATTACCTTTTAAATGCTTTTCTTTTTCTGCTTCCTCTAAATCTGATTGTACCATTTCTTTGACCAGTTCCTTAAAACTTGTTCTTGACTGCCAGCCAAGTTTCTCTCTAGCCTTTGTGGCGTCGCCAACAAGGGACTCAACTTCTGCAGGTCGATGATATATTGGATCAATTTCTATAATAACCTTGCCAGTTTTTCTATCTATTCCCTTTTCTTCTAATCCTTTTCCCTGCCACTCTACATCTGTGCCGGTCTCCTTAAAAGCGAGCTCACAAAATTCTCTAACCGAATGCTGTTTTCCAGTCGCTATTACATAATCGTCCGGCTCTTTTTGCTGGAGCATTAACCACATAGCCTCAACAGAATCTCTGCTATGCCCCCAATCTCTTTTGGCATTTAAATTCCCTAAGTATAGTTTATCTTGCAGCCCCCATTTTATCCGTGCAGCAGCTCGCGTAATTTTCCTGGTAACAAATGTCCCGCCACGACGCGGGGAATTCGCGACCACAATATTCCCAACTCCTGCCATAAACTTTCCGCTTTTTGTTTCAACATCAAAAACCCATTCTGGCTGTAATCTATGTGAAACTATTTTTTTTATTTCATCTTTGGGTTTTGAAAGATAATGAAGAGATATTTTTTCCTTATTATGCACCCTCCGAATAAAGCCGCGAGAAATTCCTGTTAGCCGGTATATTTCTCTTTGACTAATGCCTTTTTTTAATAATTCTTTAACCTTTCGCTCTTTTGATAAATTGTCCTCTGGGGCAAGAAAATTTATTGAATAATACCCGTAATATTTTTCATCTTCCTCAAAGGTTATATTAAATTCTTGTCCTGTTGTTTGTTTTATTAAGAAAATCAATCCTTGGGCCAATAAGGGAGAGTTTGTTTTAAAATTTTTAAACTGATACTTTGTTGGCGATGACTTCAGCCCATCACATTTATTATAACCTTTTAAGAATACTAATTGAACTTCCTTGTCAGCGTTAAGAATCTTATCTGGAACTTTTTTAAAACCATCATAGCTGTATAAGTGTCCGCGTAAATATCGTAAATAATCTGCCCCTCCTCTTAGTCTTGCCCGTGTAGCAACTCCATATTCTGTTTTATAGGTTTCAGTCTTAACTGTGCCCAGCCCAACATTGTTCCAAAGAACTATAAACTCACGCATCACTTTCTTGTCATTATTAACAAAATTTGCCCTGCCGTCTTTCCCTATCCATCCATCTGCCGCCATCATGCCCAAAAAAAGAGATTCATCCTGTGAAATTGTACATTTATTAGCATTGAGCGGAAATTTTCTATGAAGAAGCTTGCTATTAATACTTAAATCTCTTGCTTTTATTTTAGACTCTTTTTTGTCCAGCATATTATGATGATTAGTCACCTCCACAAGACCGTTGCGTGTATTTATTATTCTGCACTCAAAATCTATATTTTTTTTGGGTCTTCTTGTTGCGGTAAGACACTTTAAAGGAACAAAATTATTCCCATCCCATATTTCTAAACCATTCATACTTATCCATTGCTGCTTATTGACGCCCCTTCCCCTCGGTTTTCTAATATCTTTTAACCGTTTAATTGAAATAAATCCGTTTTGCCTGACGACCACAACTGTATTTTCAGATACGCATTCGTGGTTGAACAAAATTCCATTACAGGCAAAAATATTATATGCCTCTCGATACACAACCGTAATTCTATAGGCATAGAGTTTTGCGACGCCGTAGGGGGTGCGGGCATGGAATGGAGTTGTCTCGCTTTGTGGCGCCTCCTCTTCTCTGCCAAAAAATAATTCGCTTGTTGAAGCCTGATAAAATTTTGTCTTATTCTTTAGGCCAAGAATGCGAATAGCTTCTAATAACCTCAAGGTTCCCAATGCGACTACATTGGCTGTATATTCTGGCATTGCAAAAGAAACTTGAACATGGCTCTGGGCTGCTAAATTATAAATCTCGTCGGGCTGGACTTCTTTGACAAGACTGATTACATTACTTGCATCGGTCATGTCTCCATAATGAAGGAAAAATCTCCTGTTTTTCTCATGAGGATCTTGATATAAATGATCAATACGCTGGGTATTCAAAGAAGAGGACCGGCGCTTAATCCCGTGAACCTCATAGCCCTTTTTTAAAAGGAATTCAGCCAAGTAAGAGCCGTCTTGGCCCGTAATTCCTGTAATAAGTGCTTTTGTCATGGTGATAATTTTGACGGAAAATTGACCTCTTGTCAAGAAAAATATTATTAACTTTTCTGTACCCAAAAAGAACAATGAAATAAACCGCAGCGCCAATGAATGTAATGAGTAAAATGTTTAAAGAATAAATCTGGGACTGAGAAATAATAGCATACATAATTAGGGTAGAAATAATAGCTCCGACCGTAGTCAGCACAAGGGATCGATTCCATACTTTAAGCGAAGTAAACGTACGAATAAATTGCAATCCCAAAATAAATGAGACAAACATGGCAATTAAAAATGCAAACGGAGCGCTATAAAGTCCATATTTTGGAATTAAAATTATATTTAAAAATACATTAACACCCGCACCTATTCCGGCAACCCAAAGCAATTTTTTCTGCAATCCAGCAGCAATTAATGCTTGGCCAAAGGTGTTCCCAATAAATAACAAACCTACTATAATCAATAACATCTGCAAAACTAAAATAGAAGGCATAAACTCAGGGGTATAGATAAATAAAATAATTTTTGGTGCTAATGTAATGCCGCCTACAGCCAACGGAATGGCTAAAATAATGGCTATTTGTGCGTAAAAATTCCAAACGTTTTGAAACTTTTCTTTTGATTGTTTAAATGCGCGGCTTAAGCTCGGAAGAAAACTCTGAGAAAGTAATATGGAAGGGATTAAGCTTATACCTGCGATTTTCCATGCAGCATTATACCATCCTGTTGCAGTAAGCTGGCCCAAATACCCCAATGCCAGGGATGCAAAATTTTGTTCAATAGCATGGAAAATGCCTGCCAAGCCTATTGGCCATGCCATGAATAAAAATTTTTTCCAGATAAGCGGTGTTAAAGAAAGTCGGAGAGGGAAAATGCACCTATAAAAAAAAATCAAAACCACAATCAAAGAAATAATACCAGCACCTACATATGCATAACTTAAATTAACTACTGAAGGATATTTTAAAATCACCAAAAATCCAAGTCCGGTCAACAGCACTGCTTGAACTATTTTAATTCCTGCTTCGTATTGCATTTTTTGCCGCGCGCGGATCAATGCATACAAAATCTCGCTAAAACTATAGCTCAAAATAAAAATAGCTAAAATCCATATTGCTTTACGAATAATCACATCATGGGTAATAATAAAAGACCCTATAAAAATTATTATTAATACGATAATGCTCAATAGTATTTTTAAAGAAAATACTGATACAAAATCTTTTTCTTTTCCTGAAGAAAACTCTCTGGTACTAATTGGCGAAAGACCAAAATCAGAAAAAACTACGAACAATCCTACAAACGAAAGTGCAAAGGTAAACATCCCATAGCCATGAACTCCTAAAATCCGCGCAACATAAATAATTAAACCAAGCTTTAATAATCTGGTTATTGCCTCCCCAATCGCGAGCCAAAACGTATTTTTAAAAATAGTTTGTTTAAAATCAATATTGGTGAATAATAATTTTTTCATTTCTAAATTTAGGCTGTTTAACAATTCAATGGCCTCATCCCCAACGCAGTAGAGGGTCTCATAACGGTTGTTAGAGGTTCATGGCTTTTGTTTGGAATGCCTAAAAAATCATAAAATATATTAACGTCCTCCCTATGGAGATAAAAAATCTGTATAAATTTCTGTTATGTTATATCCTTCAAGAAACTCAGTCTTTTCCTCTATTGAATTAACAATATGCACATAGGTTGGGATTTCCATTCCGCTTAATTTTAGAGGCAAGATTGATCTTGCTCTTTCTTTAGGCATTGTTATTGCAAAAGGACCATGAAACTGCCCAAGAGCAGTTAATACGCCCTCATTGGTTCCGCCGTATCTATAAAGAGTCCATATTATTTGATTATATCCTATTTTTTTAACCTTATCAAAATTTTCAGGAAAATATATTTGAGGGATCACTCTTTTCTTATAGTCGGGAATTATTCCTGATATTATTTCCAACGCCTTAATGTTATTTTCTTTCATGTCTGTAATAAGATAAGAATCAGGATGTTTATCCATCCAATCAGCCAATTCCGATAAAGTGCAGTTACGAAACTTTGATTCTTTGCTTACTAATTGTTTAAATTCGTTTAAGGTTAATCTTTGTTCAGTCTTGAATCCGAATATGTTCTCAAAGTCAGAGTCCCAATCATGTAAACACACCAAGTGGCCATCTTTTGTAAAAACAAAATCTATCTCAAAATAAGAAAAGCCTTTTTTGATGTTATTATTTAAGGCCTCAATGCTATTTGTATAGGTTCTTCCATTTATCCCTCCTCCAGCATGCGCGATTCTTCTAACTAAAAATTTATTTTTCTCTAGATTATCATTTGCTTTTGATAAAGGAAATCCCTTGGTGATTTTACGAATTTCCTTTGTAGATAATTTGATCTTCGGAGTTGACCTCATATAATAGCTATATTTGCCGTCCGTTAAGTTGATTTTTGGAGTTAAGTTCATATAGCTATATTTGCCGTCCTTTCCAGCCAATAAACAAAGACTATGATAATCTATTTTTGTGTTAACAATCTCATTTACTTTATAACATTCTTCAATCAATAGAAAAGGCGTATTTTTATCCAGACTGGAGACAGCATCAATCAACGCCATTTCGTCAGAAGTAAAAAATCCAAAATTTAACGTAGTTTCTAATTGATCATTTAATTTGACAAGAATAGGGACACTAAATTCCCTGTTGTCAATAAATAATTTTTCTTGGGCAGTATTTATCTCAATAGATTTTTCAATTTTTGGAAATTTCCAGAATCGCAATATATAGGGCTTAAACTTATCTGAACTATTTAAGATATTCTTAACTCTAAATTCTGACGCTTCTGTTTTGATTATATCTTTGCCTAGTCCTATATCACCTTCATAACCTATAAAAGGAAGCACAGTAGAAGCTATGTCAAAAATGAGGCCTGGTTTATCTATTACAATACCCTTTAAAGAATCGGGCTCATTTATGAGAAAAAGATTTTTTCTATCGCCCTTATTTAATAACCTGGTGGAAGCACTTTTTAAACCAAGACTATCTGATGCAACCACAATTACGGTTTCATCACTGCGCTCCGACTGCCTAATTTTATTAATAAAATTGCTGATTAAATAATCTGAACACGCTACCGTATTCAGCATAGAATTTTTCCCATCTTGGTATTTTATATCATTGCAGGTTTTGGAAGGATGTCCTCCAGAAGGAGAAGGATGAGTGTCTAGGGTTAATAAAAACATTGCGAATTTATCTTGCTTTTTTGATAACTCAAGATATCTATTATAGGCTAAATCAAACAATGAATCGTCATATAATCCCCAAGTATTTCTATACCCCTGATTCTGCAATTTATATAAAAGCTCATCTCTACCTTTAACTTCATTAAATTTATGGGTTGAGAAGAATTTTCCTTTGCCCCCAAAAGAAAGGGACGCTCCCCCATAATAACTTAAATAATAACCCTCTTTATGCAATAGATCTCCCAGACAGGTAGCAGCTTCTAAATAAGTATCCATGCCAAACATTGAGTTGCCATACATGGCATTGCTGGTGGGAATCATCAACGGAAATCCACATTGACCAGCAACCATTCCCGCAATAGTATACGAGGAATTTACATCCTGAATAATGTTGGTAAATGAAATACTTTTTGATTCAAGCTTTTGTAAATTTTCAGTTAAATTAGGGAATATAGTTTCGTCAAGGTATGTTCTTTCTATACTTTCAGCATAGATGAATACAAGGCTTTTTGCTTTGGCTATTTGTTTAAGTTCAGGATGTTTATAGAATTTATAAAATTCTGAATTTTTATCAAATACAAGTTTTTCATTGTTTTCGAATACAAACTCATCTAAACGAGTCGTTACTGGATTTAACAATAGGGAGCCAAATAGAAACAATAAGACAAGATTAGTTTGTATGCGTTTATGGTTATTTTTAACTTTTTGTTTAAAAACCAACCAGATAGAAAATCCTGCTCCGACTAAAAGAAAAACTATAGACCCTAAAATTAATTCAGCATATTCTCTAAAATCTATCCCATGTAGACCGTATTTCACATGATAGAAAACCGCGTTTGTTATTCCATTGCCCGTAAAGTAATCCGCCACGCCGTATAGTATGTAAAACAATATTGAAATAAAAAGCCCCAAACTAAATAAAAGCTTAGGCAGTATTGATGTCCCTATTCTTTTATGAAAATAGATAGATAGGGCAAATAAAATGAAACTTATTAATAGTGTGTAATCCATTGTATTTTTTAGTCACTGATTGTTAAAAAGGGGGGAGAAAGGATCAAACATACGCTCGCAATTTTCTGTGCCATATTATACCACCCTGTATCAGTAGTCTGAGATAACGAACCTGTGCTCAGCAGTTACTGCCTCAGCAATCGCCAGCCAAAACGTATTTTTAAAAATAGTTTGCCGAAATCCAAGATTAGTAAATAATAGCTTCTTAATCATTTTGAAATTGCTCCATGAATTTTTTAATATTCTCCCATGCCTCATCAGTTTCAATTTCGTCAGGATCAATGTCAAATTGCTCATGAACGTTTGGATCCCATGCCGGATGACGATAAATTAACACATAGGCTGGTTTAGTGCCTATATTTTTAATTGCATGAGGATAACCGTGCGGCAATTCCACTGTTTTAAAATCATTATCACCCATCTCTATCACCTCTTTTGTACTTTTGTCTTTATAAATAATCTCCTGTACCCTGCCTTTAATACACGTCACATAATAATCAGCTAATGCATGTAAATGATAGCCTTTGAGCTTACCCGGCTCAGCAACGGTTAAATACATTTGACCTTTCAAATGTTTGGTAAAGCCGTCTTTGCCACTTACCAACTCTAACAACCACCCATTGGGCGTGCCATTACTATCAAATGTATTTACATATTTGCACAGCTTTACTCGTATGTTTTTTTTATTTTCCCCCATAATAATTACCTTCATAAATCGGATGTTTCTGTCAATAGTTCCGATTTATAATCGGAACTATTTGTGCAAAGCCCGGCTTTACACATTTTTTATTTTTTTCCATAAAGAATTATTAAGTGAAACGTCTCTTGGTAGTGGTACTGAGACGTCCTTAATTGACATTTTGCCCACATCAGGTGAAACTGTTTTAGCCAGTTCATAAATAGTTTTTTTTAGTGCCTGAAACATGAATAATATCATGTTTAAAGCCGGGCTTTAAACATGCTTTTACAATATCAGGCGCAATATCAGACACAAACTCAGCAGTTGTAATTTGATCAACAAAAGCGCGCCTAAACGGCCATGGGCCATCCGGCTTAAACATGGTTCGAATAATTAAGGTATTTTTATATTGGCTAACCACTATTTCGCCCAACAGTTTAGTTAATGAATAAAAATTAACTGGATGAGGAATATCATCTTCTTTATAATTGCCATCTTTACCATCAAATACATATGAAGTGGAAATATAAATAAACCGCCTGCCATGAGCCGCGCGCGCCAGATTTTCTGTACCAATCACATTAACATCCCAGCATGTTTTTTTATGAATTTGCGCTCCACTTACATCAGTATAGGCACCAGCATGGATAATAATATCTGGCTTGTACTTTTTCATTGCCTGCTCGCATTTTTTGATATCTCTAATATCAAGCTCGCGCTTATCTGGCGCATCGCATTGGATAAGCTTTTGTATGGCAGTTCCTAAACTGCCCGAACCGCCCGTAATTAGAACACGGTCGCTCGCTAATGCTCGCGAACGATGTTCTCCATAGGACTTCC
>JALLOP010000038.1 GCA_027718005.1 Patescibacteria group bacterium AH-259-L07
TTATTTTTCTTTGCTGCCTCAATCACATTGCTTGGATCAAGACGCCCTTGTCGGCCATTGCCAATAACAATAATTTCTGGATTATTCTTTTCAAGTAATTCTTTTATTTCCCAGTCCCCTACTTTATGAGAAGTCCCAAATAACTGTTTTAGCTTTTCATATTCGCGCTCCTTAACCTCATTGCCCATAATCAAAACCTGGAAATACTTTTCCCCATCAATGGTCACGCTGCCAAATTTTGTCCCTTCAATATATGGCATAAATGCATTTAAAGGCGGATTTGTTTTTCAAGCCAGGGGATATGTTTATGTTTTCGCCTCCACCACAAATCTTCCCAAATATAATGTACCGCCAACTGTTTATATTTTCCATACTTTTCAAAATACTTTAAAAGTTTTGTAACTGAAACCGACTTTTCTGGATCTTTATTAAAAAACAATTTAGAATAAATTTTTTGTTCCCATGGTGAAATATGATTAAAAAAGTCCCAATGATGAAAGATATCAAACAATAAATACCATACTGTCGCGGGGCCAACCCCATAAATCTTTAATAGCTCTTTTGTTTGTGTTTCTCTATCTTTTTCCCGTAATGCATGTTCGTCAATCAACCTTTTGGCAAAATAATCATCTATTTTTTTAATTGATGTGGCGCGGTAGCCAACTTTGAGTTTTCTCAATTCTTTCTCACTCACTTTTCGCAACGCTCCGGGTGACCAAAAACACCATAACTTCTTTTTGTCAAATTCCACTAACGTTCCGTAATTTTCTAATAATTTCTCAAACATTTGAACAGAGCGTCGTACAGTTGCATTTTGTAAAACAATGCCAATAATCAAATATTCATACAAAGAGCTCGGATGCCCAGGTCGCATGCCCCGCCACCTCTTAATAATCGGGGCTAAAAACGTATCGCTTTTAAATGTTTTATAAAAATCAGTCAGGTCAAGGTTGAGATTGTAAAAATATGTTATTTCTTGAATTAGAGAATCAACAAAACCCTTTGATAAAACCTTGCTTGCGTAAATCTTTATCTCAATCAAAGGATTTGTAACAGTTCCCTTATTTACAAATTTGATGCCTAACGGCGTCCCTTGCCAATTCCAGGTCTGCCAGCGAATACCCGGCTCCCACAGATTATCGCCTGACGTAAAATGATCTGGTTTGTGAAACGTAGGATCAAACGCAAACGGCTTTGTCGGCTTCATCTTAACGGTTTTTCTAAGTTTGAGTTTACGTGCTTTCTTCATGCTTTAATTTTCTACTACCTTTACTTTGCTCAACTCTCTTGAACACTCTTTGCGGTTATCTTGCCTAATATTCTAAAACTCCCTTTTCCATAGGTTTTTTCTATTAATCGGGCAAGTGGCAATAATTGGCCTCCTAACACAGCTTTAGCAAAAACATTAAATATATCCTCTTTCGATCCAAAAGCATCCTTATTCTTTTTATAAATCTCATTAACTAATTCATGTAAGTCTTCCCTTTCTTTATCATACGTATATCTCGAGATTGGTTTACATCGCGTCTCAGATGAAAAATTATGATTTAGCTGATTCTCTTCTTCTAATTCTTTAGAAAGCATATCTATGTGAGAAAAATATTCTTCAGAAAATCTAATGGTAAGCTCTTCAATCACTGCTTCATCTAAATATCCAAAATAAATATCTTTTTCTTTGGTTAAAACCTTTAAACCACCCCTTCTCCTCCGCAGCAAAATATCTTTTTCATAATCTTCTGTTTGTATACAAATCAACAGATCCTCAGGCCTCTTGTTTACCAAACCTTCACTCTCTTCATATACAAAAAAGGAATTAAAATGCAGCATCTCATGAGTAAGTACTGTGGCAAGTTCTAATTTTTTATCTTCATCATACTCCTCCCACATAACTACTCCTTGAGCTTGAGGGGCAAAAACAGCCTGAACACCCATAATCCGAGTTTCATCTATTTTCTTTTTTTCGTTCTCTGTAGCCTTGGATCGATCTATAAAATATATATGTTTATCTTTAATATCAACAGGCGTGGTGCCGTATTGAGCAACAAATTCGCCCATATAATCATTAATATTTTTAATAAGCTCTTGTAAAAATGGGGCTTTTTCTTTTTCTGGTAAATTAAGAAACTGCCGATTTTCAAACATGTCTTTAAAATACTGTAAAAATTTCTCTTCGTCTTCAGTTTTTAAAACCCGAGAAATACTTGATTCCCTTCTATTTAATTTTGCTTTTTCCATAATTTACTCAATTAGATTTTAAGGTTTATTTTTATTTTCAAACTTTCACTATAAAGTTTTCCACAGTTTAGTTACTTTAAAAGATTGACAATATATGTGAATTTGGTATACTATACTTACGCAAAGTAAGTCTCGCCGAACACCGACCGTATGGCGGGTCGTCCGATTTTATCGGACTAGGCAGTACCCCCTTTATAGGGGCGTTTGCGTTTTAGAGGGCTATAACGATCCTCTTTTTTTGTAGTCTCCGCAACATCATCTAGATTTCTAGATTATTCTTTTATTTCTATTACCTTTATTTTGCTAAACTCTCTCTAGCACTATCTACTGTTTTCTTACCCAATCCTCTAAAACTCCCCTTTCCATAGGTTTTTTCTATTAATCGTGCGAGCGGCAACAATCGATCTCCTAGCACAGCTTTAGCAAAAACATTAAACACATCCTCTCTCGATTCAAAAGAATCCTTATTCTTTTCATAGACATCATCAATTAAATCATGTAAACTTTCTCTTTCGTGATCATACGCATATCTTGAGATAAATTTACGCCGCACTTCAAGTGAGAGATCACGAGTTTGCTGATTCTCTTTTTCTAATTCTTTGGAAAGAATATCTATTTGAGGAAAATATTCTTCGGAAAATCTAATCGTAAGTTCTTCAATTACTGCTTCATCTAAAATTTTAAAATAAATATCTTTTTCCTTGGCAAAAACTTTCAACCCGCTTCTTCTCCCTCGCAATAAAATATCTTTCTCAACGCCTTCTGTTTGTATACAAATTTCTGCATCCACAGGCCTCTTATCAGCCAAATCTTCACTCTTTTCATATGCATGAAAGGAGTTAAAATGAAACATCTCATGAACAAGGCCTGTGGCAAGTTCTAATTTTTCATCTTCTTCATATCCCTCCCAGATAATTACTCCCTGACGTTGGGGGAAAAAAGTAGCCTGGACACCCCTGGCACGGGCCCCGTCTATTTCCTCTTTCATACTCTCTGTAGCCTTGGATCGATCTACAAAATGTATATGTTTGTCTTTAATATCAACAGGAGTAGTGCCGTATTGAACAATAAATTCACCCATATAATCATTAATGTTTTTAATAAGTTCTTGTAAAAGCGGGCTCTTTTCTTTTTCTGGAACAGCAGAAAAAAACTGCTGTTTTTCAAATATGTCTTTAAAAGCTTGTAAAAATAACTCTTCGTCTTTAGTTTTTACAACCCGGGAAACACTTGATTCTCTTCTGTTTAATTTTGCTTTCTCCATAATGTACTCAATTAAATTTTTAAATTATTTTTTCGCAGCTTCATCCAAATCCTACCCATCTCATCCCTTCCATCCCGTTTAGATCCCCATCCCCAAAAATCATCATCTGGTGAGTCTTCCACGATTTGTTTATCTCCTGTTTGTAAAAGCTTTTTTTGAATATAAGGATGTTGTTGAAGTTTATTCAAACAAATTTCTTCCATAACAGAAACTTTTCGACGACTCCAACCAACAGGACGTTTATCTTTATATTTCTTAGCAATCTTTTGTGCATCATGCGCAGATTTGGCATTAAAAATCTGATCTGCTATTTCAGGATGTTTATCCATAAACTTAGCTGCTTGATACGCGTGTTCAGATGTTTGCCATAGACAGCCTTTCCATTCAACAGCAAAACTGGAAAAGTTTGAAAAACAATAAAACTCTCGTTCATAAAAACCAATTATCTTACCTGATGTTTCCAAATGTGGATCTCTCATATTTCACTTTCGTTCAAAACGAGTATTATCCCGTTTATATTTTTTATCTATTGCCTTTTGCAATGCTTTATCTAAATCTATATCTAGGGCATTTGCTATACAAATAAGACTAAAAAGTACATCACCGATTTCATCTCCTATTTCTTTTACTCCTTCAGTGGATTTTTTTCTTTTCGGGCCAAAACAATGATTCACTTCTCGCGCCAACTCCCCTACTTCCTCTACTAAAGCAGTAATCTGTTCTGTTGGCTTCCAATAACCCTCCTTAAACTGCTGGATCCACTCATCAATTTGTTTTTGAAAATTTTGTAATGCCATCCCTCACCCAACGACAATGCATTTTTACAATGCGAAGCCATTAATTATCTAATATAAGACCTTTTATTATAATCCTTCTCCATAGTAACAAAATAAACTAGTACTGTCAAAAATAAATGCTGAGCATTATTGACGTTGGTTGAGTGATTATAGTAACTTTAAACTCCCAGTCAAACCCCCCACCCAGCAGTGATGCATTTTTTTTCAAAAATGCGATAGCATTTTTATCACTGCTGGGTGGGGGGTCAAACAGATAAGCGGGGATAAAAATCCCCGCTCTCAACATATGTATTAGTCAGCTAGCAAGAAGCTTCCCAAAACATTCTCAGCACGTCTCTTGATCTCTGGAGTAGCAAAATCAAAACTAATTTCATCTACTCCTGCGGTCTTCCAAACGAAATCCTCTCCATATACAAGACCTGCTTCAACACCAAGAATACTTATCGCTCTGCCAATAGCCTCAACCGTCTGGTAATCAGCATTTAATCCGCCGCCTTCACTATATGCTTCATTGATCTCTCGTGAAAAATATTCTCGATCGGAAAGCTCAGAAGTTCTTAACGTCAAAGAGCATCCTGCCATTTTCCAATCTTTGACTTCATATGCCATAAGACATCCTCCTTTTTTTTGATGGTTCCTTTTAAATTATACCATACTGCGTATTTTTGTCAATAGCACGCATCAAGTACCTTGTGGTTATAAAACTAGAATTTTATGATTTTATTACTTTTAATCAAGCTGATCAATTTTAGCAGCCATGATAAAATCATTTTCTGAAAGACCATTAATCGCATGGGTGGTTAACTCAAACCAAACCTTGTTGTATGTAATAAAAATATCAGGATGATGCCCCTCACGCTCGGCAAGCTCTGCAACAGAATTAACAAATTTCATTGCCTGTTTAAAATTGTTAAACGTAAACAGCTTTTTAATTTTTGTATTACCAATCAGCTTCCAGCCAGAAACTTGCCCCAGGGCACGCTTTGCTTCCTCGCTGCTCATCGGCGGCACCCCGCCTTCGCACGGCACACAATGTTTTTGTGTAAATTTTGTTGTCATATATATATATTTACTTTTTTGTTTCTTTTTTAATCACACCCCAGTGATATAAATAAAGCGGCAGACCAATTAAAATTAGGGCCAGATTAGTTGACGCATCACGATGCCTGCGAGAAGTAATTGGATCAATGTCTTGTCTTTGCTCTTCCCACTGTTTATAGTTCTGAATCATGCGTCTAATCTCTCCTTTTTCCTGCTCAGATAATCCCTCCTCACCTGCTTGAACCTTTTCTAATCTCTCTACGGGATAATAAATTGGTGGCCGCTTATACTCTAATCTCCTCTCCTCATCAGCCAAGGTAAATACAAACGAACGCAAACCCATGTCAACAAAACGAACGCTGCCAATAGTCAAAAGGACTAATCCAAGTAGGGCAAACACATATAAATAAATTGTACGTATTAAGCTATGACTTTTCATATAAAAACATAAAATGTTCACTAATAACTTTCTCCTGATTACGGAGGTCGGACCTCCGTAATTTTTAGTACTACAACATCTGTATCGTATCCATAACAATGCCAACGAGTAAAGCAACAACAGATAAGAGAAAAATAAATAGTGAATTCCATCGTGCTTTAGAGGTTAAGGTAGTTTTAACTGTATAGTGAAGTGCTTGTTTTTGCTTTTTTTCTAAGTGTTTAATACTCTCTACTGCTTCAATTAATTTATAATCCAGGACAAGCTCTGCACGCTTTTTTTGAATATCAAAGCGATGCCAAAAGTAAATAATAAATCCAATCGTGCCCATGTACCACGCAATCTTTACCCACACAGGACTGTAGAAATTAAGCACAATAATAATCCTGTATGAGAGCGTGGCAATAATGCCTGCCCAAAAGAAAAATAAACGAATCGGCTTTGCATGGGCTTTGATTGCTTCTTCCATAATTATAAATTTTTCAGATTTTATTTTGGTCTTATGTTGTTTGATTTCTCAAATGATTAATCAACCCTCCGGCAAGCACAATTGCGCGTTCGCGCTCGTTAAACATATGTTGAACTAAAAATTCTTGATTGCCCATTACAAGCGTTATCGTCTCACTTCCTGAAGCAAGCTCCTCTCGGACTTTGGGCAGCGTCACTGTCTGATCAGATCGAACATGAGGCGTCTGGCGTTTCCCTTTAGGTGCTTCCTCCAACCACAATACAGCATCATAGAGCTCATCGGAAATGACGAGCGGCAGAACACCCTGCTCAATAAGGTTCGTGCGATGAATTCTCGCGAAGGACTGTGCACAGACAGCATGCACGTCAAGCTCAACCATGACCATCGCAGCCGCCTCGCGGCTTGAGCCCTGCCCGTAATTGCGCCCGGCAAAAACAAACCCTGCCACGCCCTCACGCTGCGCTTCTTTCGCAATACGATAAAACTCGGAAGCGCCCTCATCTCGTGAGGGCATTTCCTTCTCAAAGGTGTGCTTGGCAATATCCCCCACGTGAGATCTCTTTCCCATTACAATCACCCCGTCGGGAGAAATCGATCCTGTTGAAATGTTATCTCCAAATTTGGCGATTACCATTCCTCGAAGCGTCTCCCTTAGTACACCCTTCTGCGGAGGAGAAATAATATGAGGGCCTCTTACAATCGTTACGGCCCGCCTTTTTTGAGAAGATGTAATTGGCTTCACAAACAAATGATCTGTAAAATCGTCATCTCGAACTTCATAGGTACCAACCTCAGGATATTTTCCAAGCCGTCTCGGATCGGTGATGACACCATGGAATGCTGATGCCGCCGCGGTTTCAGGGCTTGCAAGGTACACCCGATCTTCTTTTGTCCCGCTTCGGCCGGGGAAGTTGCGGTTCATGGTGCGCAGAGAGTTCGTTCCGCTTGGGGGAGCTCCTCCCATGCCAACGCAAGGCCCGCAGGCTGACTCAAGAATAACCCCTCCGGCCTCCCGCAAATCTTTTAAGAATCCTTTGCGCTCCATCACGTTAAGAATCTGATGCGACCCAGGACTTATCAAAAGCTGAAGCAGGCGCTTCCCGTCTGGTGTATCAACGAGAGGCACGCGCCGTCCTTCAAGCACCTTTGCAATGATGGCAAGATCCTCATACCAGGAGTTCACAGAACTGCCGACACATACTTGTGCTACCAGCGTTCCTTCAACCTCTTCCACGCTCACCACATTGTCGGGATTGGAAGGACAGGCAATAAGGGGCTCAAGTGTCTCAAGATTGACGTCCACCGTCATATCGTACTGTGCTCCTTTATCCGCTCTCATGGGCCGATACTGTTTCTCTCTTTTCTGGAGACGAAGAAACTCATACGTTCTTTCATCTGAAGGAAAGAGAGCGGTGGCGTTTAGTTCTGCCGCCATGTTGGCAATCGTTGCGCGCTGAGGCACGCTCAGCGCCCCAACCCCTGAACCGTCGAACTCAAGAATAAGGGTACCGCCGATCCCAGCGACTTCCGTCCCCCAGTTGACACTAAAACGGCGCAAAAGCTCAAGAATAATATCTTTTGCCGAAACCCATGGTCGCAGATGTCCCGTCAGATGAATCTGAACTACCTTTGGCGTACGAAGCCATAAAGGATGCCCCGCAAGGAGCACCGCGACGCTCAGCCCGCCAGCCCCAAGGGCGATAGCTCCCATGGCTCCCGAGGTTGTCGTATGGCTATCTGAACCAACCACGATTGCTCCGGGCTTTGCGAACCGCTCGACATGAACCTGATGGCAGATGCCGTTGCCCATTGGGGAGTACCATATCCCATACCTCATGGCAAACGAAAGTAAAAAAGCATGATCGTCGGCGTTGCGCTCGTCAATTTGCTTGATGTTGTGGTCAACATATTGGACCGCAAGCGGAACCTGAACCTTATCAAGCCCGAACTTCTCAAACTGCAAAAGCGGCGTCATTCCATCCTCCAACGCCTCATCAATAACAAGCTCTTCGTTCTGCCACGATCCGGGCTTCAAGGACGGATGCCCTTCGATTGGCTCAAGAAACCGCTCAAACTGCATACAGGCCTGGGTGCCCGTGGCATCCTGCATCAAGACCTGATCTACCTTAAGTGCGATATCGCCGCCAGAAAGAACTTCAACCAGGTGTTTCTCAATGATTTTTCGGGCAAAATTTTTCCTCATATATATTCAATATTTTTTACTGTTTAGGACAATAATTTTAAACCGATATCTTTTGAAAATTCTCTTTGCAACTCGCCGTCAAAACTCTTAAGATACAGTTCAAGTGTTGGGCCAACTACTAAAGCATTAATATGGCCGCCAAATGTTTTCATATTTTGATCCCCAAAAACGCCATGAGCATGGATAATTAATTCTTTACTAGATACCGCAACATTGCCAACAATATTTAAAATCTCTACGGGTTGCTTAAATTTCTTATTTTGATACTTTTTCTGAGCTAAATTATAGTATGCGATTTCACCCTTTAATGCCGCTCCTAACCCATGGAAAAAGCCGGCCTGAATACCATGCTCTCTACAAAAATCCTTTAACAAAGGTATAAATTCATCTCCTTTATCAAATCGCAAAACATACTCATATTGACTTGTAAGTATTGGTTTCATAAAATTTAGTATTTTTATTGTAGCAGATGTATGGCGTTGGTCAAATAAAAAACATTGGCAGGTTCAACCCGCCAATGTTATACATTTATTATACTAATTTGGAAAATTCAGAAGCCAATGTTTTTATATCTTCGCGTGACTGTTTAACCTCTTCGGGGTCCCTCAGCTTACTTCGTCTAGGGTGCGGACCTCCTTTCCTTGCCCTTTGCACACCAGTTGCTTTATATTTAAAATACAAACTTTTTGCTCCTATCTCGCCAATCGATCCATATATAGCATTTTTTGCGGGATTAGTTTTATACGATAACGGATCCTGTCCGAGCGAAACAGTTGCTATATCAAAATTAATGCCATTCGATTTTAAAGTATTTGCTAAAAATTTAATAGTGCCTCCGCTCTCTATATGCTCGGTTACTAATAATGTTTTGCCAAGTGCCTCTTTCTTTTTAGATATAAAATCATTAACATCAAATTCTGCTTCAGGGTGTCGGACCCGGCCCCCGGCAATAAAATAAATAGGTATCTTTTCTTTACCCTCTTGCTCTTTTTTTGTATTAATAATTTTATGCAAAAACAAAGAAACTAATCTTCCGCTTGCCTCATCGCTCAATACGGTATCATAATCAGTAAATTTATCTTTAAGCTTAGCAACTAAACACGCTAACGATTCAAGTAAATTACTGTTCTGAAACACCTCTGATTTCATCTTTGTTTCCAGATTTTCAATATCAAGAGTATTTTGTACTCTCTCACGTATTGTTTCATCTCTCGCCTTATATGCCCGTTCAAAAACCTCTTTATCAATTTTTTTTAAATCTATTATTTCCATAAAAATAATATAAATGTGGCTGGACATCGTGGAGGATGTTAGAACTATAATCCAGTGACAAAGTGAGTATATTTATATACCAGATTTAAGTCCACAGATGTGATTTTATTATAGCAGGCATGACTCCTCTACGGCCTCAACCTTGTGCTTGCTTGTACAGTTGATCCCATGACAATTTTTTTCATCGAGCCCTCCGTTTCAAAGGTATATGACCGCTTAAATTGTTGTATAAAGGGGTTCTGGAATCAAGGCTTTATAGAAATTGCCGTTCGAGGTATTTTATGATTCTTTGTTGGCCCGGACCACGCAATAAAACATTTTTATCTTGTTTTATTGCCTTTACAAAACGTGGATTATTTTCAATAAAATATGAGAGCCTCTTTTTGTCAAATCCTGGATATGATATGCCGAATCTATGTTTGTCGATAATATGTGCGTTCATGTGTTGTTCGTATACTGCAAGTGGAATTGCATATACAGGTATTCCCAAATACATGGCTTCTGAAACAAGAGTATGACCCGCTGTTGATATTATACCAGTACACTCTTGAAGCACTTTATAAAAACGGGGGTTTCCCGGTTTGTAAAAATGAATATTATGAAAAGGGTGTTTCTTTAAATTTTTGACATGAATATTGGATGTAAAAATATGAAAGTCTACATTTTTCTGTGATGCGCATATACTTGCTACATCGCCTATAGGCTGCATAAACTCTCGCTGTGATGAAATGTATACGAGAATAGAACGCTTGTCTCTATGACGGTTGCGATCAATTTTGACTATCGAATCTTTAAGAATCGGTGGGTATATATGAACAACCTCAACACCCCTTCCTTTTGCCGGAACACTAAAAAACGAAGTTGCTATCCGTGCACCAGCATGTGGAAAAAACATACGTAAACGCATTATTTCATCTCTATAAATAAAACCGTTTAAAGTAGACGGAAAATTTCCTGATAAATATTTACTCTGTTGGTCGATCGTTACAAGCGGGACGTTATAAGCATAAGCATACTGCGCGCTAACGGGTTCATAGTCCGTAATAACAAGGTCAGGCTTGCCAAGTATTTTAAATGCTTTGACGAAAGCTTTAGAATTAATTCTCAAATAATCTTGCTGGTTGGCGCTTAAACGAGCCGTTTCCTCAAAGTCAAGACCATCATGACTACCAACATAAAAAGGAACCGCTACACGAACAATGGTTACTGATTTTTTATTGCGGAAATGATAGGAATAATACTTATAACTTTCTCCATAAGCAAAGATAACGATTCGGCTAGTATGCAAAAAATGTTCAATTATTGGTAATTGGCGATATGTGTGGCCGCTACCAATACCACAAACTCCGTAAAGTATTTTGTGTTTCCTCATAGATTTTTAATTGTATTGGCAATAAAAGAAACGGATCCGTTAACTGTGTATACCGATATATGAGGCAATGATCTGCTTAATAATGACACAAGTTGCCTTTGAGTTCCCTCCGGCGGCGTGCCCACAAAAACATCTTTGCCATCACATACTATGGTATCCGCATTTACTCTATCCAAGAAGTAAGGATATAACATGTGAAGCGCTCTTTCGGGATTTAATTTGCTACACTCTTCTACGCCATCGTTGATTCTGACAATAACAATTGATTTTATTTTTACAGAAGACTCGGAAGCGTATTTATTCTTTTCAAGCAAAAAGGCTTTTCGATTTTGGTAATGGACCATATGTTCAACAGTGGGCATATACCGGTTAAAATCTGCGGTATTCATGGTCATAATTTTTGTTCCAGCAACAGCATTAATCGTGCCGTCACGCTTAAATGAAACGAGTGTCTTGTTTCCGGAAAAAATCTTAGTTCTATATTTATTGACCATTTGTAACGTGATAGATGTCTTGCCAACGCCGGAGTGCCCAACGATCAAAGTATAATTATTGATCCCCACACATGTCGCATGAATAGGATAAAGACCACGCGATAACCAATTGATACGAGCTGTACTATACAGCAAGTGGAAAATATCAAGTATAGAAGATTCTCCCCTCCAGTGGCCGTAAATAGTTATGTGGTTGCCGCGGCGAACCATATGTCTTGCAGCTGATTCAATGTATTTAACTGTTATACTAATTTTGTCTGGTTTTGATCGTAAAAAATTAAGACCCGGCAGGTAAGCTTGTGCTAAAAAACGAACATCATTATCAGAAAGAAAATCTCGCTTGCTTGTTAAACATATATTGAGGTTTGATGGAAGCGACAAAAAGAAATCATGCATAATCTTAAATCAACTACTTAAATAATCTTTGTGACTGTTCAAACACAAGT
>JALLOP010000039.1 GCA_027718005.1 Patescibacteria group bacterium AH-259-L07
TTCATTACCTCCAAAAAGGGGAAAACATTATAATCTCCGTCAGGATTGGCGATATCATAAAATCCCCTATAGGAGAATATTTCTTCCGGCAAAAGATCGGTAATAATTTCGTTTCCTTGACGCTTACTAATTTTTTCTTTAGATACTCTTAATAACTTAAAGAATTTCTCTTTGCCATACGCCTTATAGTAAAAACCTGCATCATCACCTGCGCCGAGAAGAATATACTTGGAAACTTCATTTTTTGGTTTGTAATAATGATACACACAAATTTTATTTGCCCCGGTTGATTCTCCTATGAGATAAAATTCTCTATACCCTATTCTTTTTAAATAACTGATTGCTCCATCGATATCTTGTATACAATCTTTAATTTTTTCATACGCCATACCAAAACGTCTGCTTTTCTTCTTTCTCTTTCCTGTAATGCCATATAGTTTCTTAATGTAATGGGCGCCACGATTATTAAAAAGAAGTAAAGAAATACCCTTATTATTTAAAGCTCTTGCCATAATATCCCTTTGCCCATTGTGATAGAAAACAGATGAACTGCCATTGCCGTGTAAATGAATGGCTGCTTTGCTGCTGTTTTTTGCCCTATACAGCAATCCGGGTAACATAAGTTCATCAATAGTTCTTATTTGAACTAATATAGGTTTTTCTGTTTCCATGCTGATTACTTTATGAAATAGAGTTTTTATATATTCCTAATATAACACATTTTTCAATTTCTGGCAATCAAAAAAGCGAGGGGTTACCTCGCTCTTTAGTCAAAAACTCCGGGAGACGTATTTTGATTATTTATCATTGATTACTGTAGGGATAAATTCAAAACTATCGCTTGCTAAAAGCCCTTCACCATATTTTTTACCCGATAGATCTCCCGCGCGTCCGTTAATATACGCGGATGCGTGGGCTGCATCAAATGGGCTTAGCCCTCGGGCAAGAAGTGCGCCGCAGATGCCGCTCAAAACATCGCCAAATCCACCCTTGGTCATAAAAACAGAACCGGTCTTGTTAAGCACGACTTTTTTTCCGTCAGATATAACATCAATATGGCCTTTAAGTAAAATCACTGTTTTTAATCCATGAGCCCATTTCTTAACCTTTTCTTTTCTGTCTTCAATCTCTGGTTTCACTTTTTGACCCGTTAAAATTCTAAATTCTTCCGCATGAGGGGTCAATATGACTTTTTTATTCTGTATAATCTCTATTTGTTGGGCAACGGCTCTAATGGCCTCAGCATCAATGACCATAGGCAACTCACCACTTTTCGCAATAATCTCTTGTATTGCCGTATAGGTGTGTTTACTTCTTTTTAATCCCCCGCCAATAATTAATGCACTAAAATGTGGGGCTAAATCTAAAATTCGAGATACATGTTCTGATGACAATTCACCATCTAAGGGATGGGTAATAATATCGGGTAAAAAAGCTGCTGCAATATCCATTGCTCTTCTTGGCCCCACCAGAGTGATTAAATCAGCCCCGCTCCGTAGCGCAGCTATTCCATTGAAAATGGGCGATCCAGAATACCTCATGCTCCCCCCAATAATCAAAACATAGCCAAGCTGGCCTTTATGAGACCATGGATCTCGTGGTGGGTAATATTTTTTTACATTCATTAGTTATATAATGTTTTACTTTTATTTCAGATCAGATCTTGTCACTTACAGCCGCCGGATTTTCTAAATCCATCTGCTTGCGCCTCCTCCTCAGTGCAAAAGTATTGCTCGCCTTTGCGCGTATCTATTTTTGTACTGCTGTACATTCCGCAAGTGGGCAGAAAATATACTTTACCAGCTCCTTTTTGTGAGATGTTTCCTTTTATAATACAGTTCGGATCAGTCGGGGGTTCATGCGCTTCCCGACGTTTTTCAGTTTCTTGTTCATACTCTCTTTTAAAATCATCACACGCACCCCATAATCCCGTTCCTTGTTTGAGCGCTCGTTCACGCGCTGAAACAAAATAGTCGCGATACTTATCATTTGGCGGCTTTATAAATGTTCGCACATACCCATTGCGCAGCATATATTCATTTACAAATATATCATCTCCTAAAGGATCGTCACTTAACAGATATACATAGCGAAGCCAGCGGCCGAAGTCATCTCGAGCTTTCACATCTCTTCTCAATTCTACATGCTGTCCTTCAATAAGGCCTGCAAGAGCAATTCGCGCCTCATTATAATAACACTCACCTGAATCTGGAGCATTGATACCAAGAAGACGGACACTGACATTGCCTTTTACTTTAATCGTGTCCCCATCAATGACCTCATCAACACGATAACGCTCATCATCCCCATACATGATCGACCTAATATTTTCCACCTGTTGTTCAATCTCTGATTCTATCGGAGCAGATCTCACAGCCTCAAGGGTGGTATCTACTGAATCTTGCGCCAGATAAAGTACAGTCACCCCTCCGAACAATGCAATTAGGGGTGCCAGAATAGATTTTAAGAGCCATCGTGCCAATTCTTTCTCTCCGAATAATGCAAGACCACCGGAAAGCATGGTAATGAATACAATAAAAGCAAAAACAAGTTGCATGAATGTGGCAAGCTGTTGTTTTATCTTTCTACCCATATTTTTAGGTTTAAAAAACCAAGCTATTCAATATAATTTTATGGAATAGTAATAAATGCTATAAATAATCAGCACTAATCTAAAACAAGAACCTTATCTGCCACAAAGTCTACTGCCTCACTAATATTTTCATCTGCTGTTACTACAATCTGTTCGTTGACACCTATCCCATCAAGCCCGATTTCCCTTTCTGCTTTACTCCCCCATTCCTCTCTCACAAGTATCGTATCATCAGTGATATATGCTCTATGGAATTTTATAAACCTCTCTGAATCACTGATAAATCTACGTTCTTGAAATAGAATTTCTCCATCCCCGACCCCGATAACTTCTCCTAAAATCTGTCGGGTATCCATAGGTCTTTCTACATAATAAAATCCTTGCTCCCTCAATTGAGCCACCGCTTTTATATTAAGGTAGTCTCCCAACGGGGTTATCATAAGCACCACAATGGCGACCAACACTACGAGCACCTCTACACTAACCACAAGCAAAACCACCTGCCATAGAGATGCGTATTCTTGTTTTTCACTCATAATTTCATGTTTTTTAATTGATTAATCTAGTTTCATTGTAGCAGATAAAAATGGGTGGTCAACTTGGCAGGTAATGAAAAAAATAATTTGTCATTGATCATTAGTAATTTTTAAGCTGCGTCTCCGGGAAACGTATTTTGTTAACAAAAAAAGTCCATGGTTCTGGCGATGACCTACTCTCGCCCCGAAGGACTACCATCGGCCCTGAGAGGCTTAACTTCCGTGTTCGGGATGGGAACGGGTGTTGCCCTCTCGGTAGAATCACCAGAATCATGGACTCTTTTTTATAGTGTAAATGGATGATTCCTCGTTCCAACGGAGTTGGAACGAGGAATGACAAAAAAGGAAATGGACTAAGTGGTGAATTAGAAACTCGACTGATTAGGACCTCTTGGCTCAACCCATTGCTGGGCGTACACCTAAGGCCTATATACCCGGTCGTCTCCCGGGAGTCTTTGGTCCTTGCCGAAGCAAGAACAGCGAAACCTAATCTTGAGGACGGCTTCACGCTTATATGCTTTCAGCGTTTATCCAAACCGAACATAGCTACCCAGCAATGCCCTTGGCAGGACAACTGGTACACTAGAGGTTCGTCCTTCTCAATCCTCTCGTACTAGAGAAGGGCCCTCTCAAGTTTCAAACGTCCACAGTAGATAGGAGTCCGAACTGTTTTACACATGTTACTTCATTATTACTAATGGCACAGACTATATCTTCACCCTCTTGATAACCACAAGGAGGGGCTGACGTATGATGATAGTTTCATTTCCTGATCTTAAGTGCCCATCATCTTGTCCAATGTTAATTGGACTCAGTCGTTACGGGGATATAAATTATGCTGTCTTAAAAACATTTTTAAGTCTCTAGAAGTAATAGTTCTCGTTTTGGAATCATTAAGGACTCCAAACTGATCTACTAATTGAGCAGCTCTAATAAACTTACTTGAATCAATTCTTTTTTTTGTTTTAGTCCTTAATAGACTATTGATTTTTAAGGCTACTTCTACATGCCCTTTTTTAAGACAAATGTAAGGCTGCAACAATTTCAAAATCTTTATTACCGGTTCTAATCCGACAATCGTATATTCTGTCACTCCGTCCGTTCGATCTCTAATATAACCTACCTGAAAAATATCTTTCAAGTACTCTAAATGATAACGGTATGTTGTTTTCTGGTAAAAAACAATACTTGCACGTATTTGATAACCATAAACATAATCTTTCCTTCTAATCAATTGGAACATGATGCAACCGTCGCCATCTAAAAAACCGGCAATATAAGATTTGGTTGTTGGTGAAATTGTTGTCGGCATAATTTAATCTTCCCACGGTATTGCCCTTATAGCGTTCGGTGAGCTATATTCGGGTTTCACCGTTATTAGTCAGATTTATTATACCACATTTCTGTGATAGAACGCAATACGTAAATTACGTTCTGACATATTTCTCTATTATTACTAATAGTACAGACTATATCTTACTCAATTTTATGTTGAGCCTGGCGTATGATAGTAGTTTAAATCCTGTATACCAGGTATCTACTATCTCGTCCGAGTATATCGGACTCAGTCGTTACGGGCCCCGACAATACGTCGGGGTTCCCACGGTATTACCCTGATATTTATCAGGGCTTCACCGTTATAAGCCAGTTTATACTGGGCTCATTTTCACTCACCCAGCTCGCGTACCCTTTTAATTGGCGAACAGCCAACACGTAATTCCTTTATTACTAAAGGCGCAGACTATATCTTTCCCGATTTTATCGGGACTGGCGTATTATAGCAACTAAATCTATATCTTAAGATCTCTTGCTATCCTTTGCCGAGGTGGCAAAGAGTCGTTACGGGTCCAAATTTTATGGTTCCCACGATATTACCCTGATATTTATCAGGGCTTCACCGTTATAAGCCAGTTTTACAAGGGCTTGATTTTATTCTTACCCTTGGGAGCTCATTAGTGTTTTCCTATATTACTATAGGTATCAGACTATACCTTCACCATGTCCTAGAATCATTAGCTAGAACTTAGGTGCGGGCCGTATGATAAAGGTTTATTTATCCAATAATCGGTTACCCTTTATCTCCCCCATTTTATTGGGGATCAGTCGTTACGGGAAAAATCTTCTTTGATCATCGTCGCAAAATTTTTACGTCGACCCTTAGATCGAACATTCAACTTTGACAATGAATCTGCTAAATTAGCAACCTTTAATAGATCGTTTGGTGTGCATATTGCGACATCTAAAATTTTTAGTGCTATCGTAGCTTGCCGTTTCTTAACCTTTAGATAAGGTCTAAAAAGTTCTAGAAGATATTTGATTACTTTTTGATCTCTGACCACCCATTCATATACGCCTCTATTATTTCGTATATAACCAAAGCGGAATACATTCAAAAACCAATCTATTATCATTTTGTTTTTCTGGGATATTTTTATGGTTAATCTAACTCTAAAACCGAACTTCTTTTCTTTATGTTCCTCAATGGTGGCCATAATAGCACCATCTGCATCGAGAAATCCAGCGGTATATGCTAGTTTATCCTCAGAAAATTTTTTTCCCACGGTATTAACCTTCATATACTTATTATACCTGGGACCTGCAAATTATGCAAGACCCAAATGAAAAATATATAAAGGCCTTCACCGTTTTGGACCCGTTTATTACCTTGACGTTTCCATCAAGGAGAGAAGTTTTCAAGGTCTTCTCCACCCCCAGGATAGGATGAGCCGACATCGTACGTTTATCTATTATTACTAATAGCGTGGACTATATCTTCACCCATTCTGATATTCATCAGAATTAGGGGCTGGCGTATGATGATAGTTATCTCCTTTAGATTGCTATCATCCCTTTGACACTTTGTCAAAGAAGTCTCTACGGGGTCACGAGGACTTCCCACGGTATTACCCTGATATTTAACAGGGCTTCACCGTTATAAGCCAGATTTTTTATACGCATTACTGCGTAAACACCCCGATGTTTCCATTAAGGTGTCGAACTGCGCCGTCGATATGACACTAACCATTACTGGTTAAGTAGACTATACCTTTATCCTTTTCAGGATAACAACGTATTGTGATGCTTTAAAAGGCATCACCTTCACTTCATATATCTAATACGAAGATCCAGTCGTTACGGGGTCAATCTGATATCTATCAGACGACTTCCCACGGTATTACCCTTTCTCAAGGGTTTCACCGTTATGAGTTGTTTTTCACCTCAAAATTACTTTTGAGGGGAGCTCTTTTCGAACTCTTGGGCGCAACTAACCTGTTATCCCCGGAGTAGCTTTTATCCGTTGATCTTCGCCGCTCCTATGAGCAAGCGTCGGTTCACTAAGTTCGAGTTTCCTCCCGGCGCGACTTGTAGGTCTTGCCATCAAGCTGGCTTATGCCTTTGCACGTCCAGCGCGATTTCCATCCGCGCTAAGCCAACCTTTAAACGCCTCCGTTACTCTTTAGGCAAATCTGTTAACCTTAAAGTTTAAAACTTTAAGTCCTGGATTAGTTAATGGACGGAAAAATTAACATTACCAGATCTCTATGTCGCCATAGAGTTCAGACTGTATCACCACCTGTCTAAACTAAACAGGGCTTGACGTACAGTCGTTGAGGACCCCAGCACTCAACACGTTGAGTGCTGGATTTCCTGCTGATTATCCGCACCGATCAGATTTTCACCAAGCACACAAAACACATGTACTCGGTACTATCGGATACTCGGACGTTCCAGCATATTAGTCAAGTTTTCATTTAGAATCACTTCTAAATGGCCCCACAATTTAAGGCATCCGCCCCAGACAAACTGCCCACCAGATACTGTCTCGCCGCAATGGCGATAAGGATTAAAAATAGGAAAGAGCGGTGTCTCATTGACGCACTTTGCCGAAGCAAAGCGCTCCCGCCTACACTGAACATTCATACCCCTAATCCAATATCAAGCTGCAGTAAAGCTTCACGGGGTCTTTTCGTCTTACTGTGGATAGAGCGCATCTTCACGCCCATTGCAATTTCGTCGAGTCCCTCGTTGAGACAGTTGCCAAGTCGTTATGCCATTCGTGCAGGTCGGAACTTCGTATAGACTATATCTTCACCCAGTACTCAACGACTTGAGTGCTGGGGCCAGCGTATGATAGTAGTTTAAATCCTGTATACCAGGTACCTACTATCTCGTCTTTCGACTCAGTCGTTACGGGGTCAATCCTCATAATCAGGACGACTTCCCTCGGTATTGCCCTGATATCTATCAGGGTTCCACCGATATTAGCTGGTTTGCTTATTCCAATTCACATTGAAATTCGGGCAAGTTTTTACCGACCATGAATTTTACCCGACAAGGGATTTCGCTACTTTAAGACGGTTATAGTTACCGCCGGCGTTCATCAGAGCTTGGATTCAGAGCTCAACCCGAAGGTATCACCCCTCCTCTTAACTTTCTGACACTGGCCAGGCATCAGCCCCTATACATCACCTTACGGTTTAAGCAGGGACCTATGTTTTTGGTAAACAGTCGCTCAGCAACGTTCGCTGCGGCCCCCCACTTGGACCAATGAATGAGTGATATAAAATATTTCTACTTCATACCCATCATCACAAGACCAAGTGGGGGGCAGTCCTTATTCCTAAGTTACGGACGCTTTTTTGCCGAGTTCCTTAACGAGGGTTCTCTCGTACACCTGAGGATACTCTCCTCGCCCACCTGTGTTGGTTTGCGGTACGGACTCAATACCTTTTAAATTCTTAGAGGTTTTTCTTGGCTCCCTCGACTCCAGAATTTCCCCTTACGGAGATCTCATTCGCAGCAAACTTTTATCCTTCGGATTTACCTAAAGGACCCATTCACTGCTTAGACGCACATAGCCAGAGTACGCTCTGGACAAGAAGAAGCGTCACCCCATCAGAGAAGATATTGAGGGGACGGAATATTAACCGTCTGTCCATCGTCTTAACCTTTCGGCTAAAGACTTAGGGCCGCCTAACCCTGGGCTGACAATCATTGCCCAGGAAACCTTGGGCTTGCGGTGGTTCGGATTCTCACCGAACTTTTTACTACTCATACCAACATTTTCACTTCTCTACGCTCCACCAAACCTCACGATTTGACTTCACTGCATAGAGAATGCTCCCCTACCACTCCTCATATAAATATGAGAAATCCTCATCTTCGGTACCGAATTTAAGCCCCGATACATTTTCGGTGCAAAACAGCTTGACCAGTGAGCTGTTACGCTTTCTTTAAAGGATGGCTGCTTCTAAGCCAACCTCCTGGCTGTCCAAGCCATTCCACTGCCTTTCACACTTAATTCGGATTTGGGGACCTTAGATAGAGGTCTGGGCTGTTTCCCTTTCGACAAATGGAGCTTAGCCCCCACTGTCTAACTCTGCCAATTGTCACCCAAGTATTCGGAGTTTAGTTGAGTAGGGTAGGATAAACCACCCCTACCCATCCAGTAGCTCTACCCCTTGGGCTTATAAGACAGGCTAGTCCTAAAACTATTTTGGGGAGTACCAGCTATTACTGGGTTCGATAGGCTTTTTACCCCTAACCACAAGTCATCCCATGGTATTGCACAGCCAACGGGTTCGGGCCTCCCTTCAGATTTCTCTGAAGTTCACCCTGCTCATGGTTAGCTCACCCAGTTTCGGGTTTTTTCCGCCATATATAAACGCACTTTAATACTTGCTTTCGCTCTGGCTTCGTCCATATTTGGACTTAACCAAACATGACAGAAAAACTCGTTGGTTCATTCTTCAATAGGAACGCAGTCACCTCGCGCTCCGCGCGAGAAACTTAAGAACATATGAACGTATAAACCAAAAAAACATGTTCTTCGATTCTTCAGTTCCTTGTACGAAGCACAAGGCTCCTACTCCTTGTTAGCATATGGTTTCAGGTACTATTTCACCGCCCTCACCGGGCTACTTTTCACCTTTCCCTCACGGTACTGGTTCACTATTGATCACCAAAAGTATTTAGTCTTAGGCGATAGTCCGCCCTGATTCATGCCAGATTTCACGGGTCCGACACTACTCGGGTATGATTAATTATTAGTATTTTAGTCTTTTTCGCCTACACGGCTTTCACGTCCTATGGCTGACCATTCCAGATCATTTGACTAAAAACCATAATTCTAACTTTATCCAGCAAGGAATAAAACATTAATCACCCCACAACGCTCTTTAAAACATTTTGGGCCTACTCCCTTTCATACAACATAAGGATCTGGCAAATGCCAGCCTCATGCTGCACTTAGATCTTAAAGAGTTTAGACTATGCCTGCCCGTTTGTTTGCACAAACGAGCCGGCGGGTCCCTTTTCGCTCGCCACTACTCAGGGAATCATTATTACTTTCTTTTCCTCTGGGTACTGAGATGTTTCACTTCCCCAGGTTCCCTTCCGCCCAAATTTTTAAACTCTTGACTTATCCACAACCCTCTATTGACAAATTATATTAATCTGCTATACTATTAATATAAAGACGGAGGCTTCTATTAACTGGCACCAGATTCAGGTACCTGAATCTGGATAAAGCCCAGTCTATGAGAGGGGGCAGTTAGATCTTTAGCTGTCCCTCTTTTTTTTATCAAGAATTCAAAAAATTGGGCGGATGATTTGGCTTTACCAAATCGGGTTTCCCCATTCGGACATCCCCGGATCAAAGGTTACTTGCCACCTTCCCGAGGCTTATCGCAGGCTGCTACGTCCTTCATCGGCTTTTGGTGTCGAGGCATCCACCATATGCTCTAATTTTTCTAATTCACCACTTAGTCCACCGCGCTTTGACGCGATTACGGTCACGCGTAACGTGACCAATGCTAAGGTTAAATGTTGGTAAAATTGCTTTGCAATTTTATAATTAGCGTTTAGATGCATTATTTACCCTGTTAAATAATTTGCTATGCAAATTAAAAATCAAAGATTTTTATTTAACAGGGTTAAATTGTTAACGAACAGGATAACTAAAAAGACCGCTTGCCAGCGGTCTTGTGTGTATAAAAAACACCACTTATGTTAACCGCTTGGCGTATGTAGAATATGTCTTTTTATATGTAGCATAGTTATCATTTGTATACTATATATTATACACAAAAAAAATATATGTGTCAAGTGTACCTGTGGATAAGTTCAAGGCATCGCCTATCACAAATTGCTATGTCACAAGTCTGGGTCACAAGTCTGGGCATTGACATTATATTATAAAAGTGCTAAAATAGTACCTATAATAAATTAGCAAAGAGGGAGGAATGGCATGGAAAGCAAATGGAAACCCTTTGAGGGGCAGGAATACGTTATAGAAGATCTTGGCCGCCCGGCAATTTTTCTTTTACCCATCCGAAAATTGAAAATATTAATAGAGGGAACTACCGTTAAGGAGCATTTACATCGATTCCTTATTAAAAATTTTGGCGCCTATACTACTTCAACGATTCCAGGTTTCGGATTCTGGAAAGATGTCCAAAAAGCTACGATCTCTGATGAGTGTCGAGAATACGAAGTATCATTTTTGGGAAAAGAAAGAATACCAACCCTTTTAAAGAAATTGGCTGAAATCGCCTGTACAATAAGAGAAGAATGCGTTTACGTTAAAGCTGGACAATACTCTTGTCTTGTCTATCCACGACGTAAATAAAATGGTCAACTTAAATGTCCAACATCCAATATCGGGTATTGGACATTTTTGGGATGGCTACAGTCCTCACCGACTACAACTGCCTACACATGAATAGTGCTCTCCCTGAATTTCAGAATATGCCTCCAAATTTCACTTTTCTATACCAATAGAAGATGATATAATAGTGAGTGATGAAGTCATATCAAACAAAAACTAAGAAGTTTACGGGAACAGATTTTCACGAGGTTCACCGAAAAGCCTTTGGTTTATATAAAGAGATTAAAAGCAAAACAAAAAGACGGCCGTATGTACGGTCCGCTTATTTTAAAAAAGAAAAAGTCTTTTTAGAGTTATTTTGGCAACATCTTTTTGATAAAAAGAACTGGCGTGATAGAATAAGGCGGTTAAAATATTATCCTTACGCAATTGAACTAATTCAAAAATCAAGGTTTGAGCCGGAATCAAAAGAAAATCCTAACAAACGGACAGAAATTTTGCACCGGTTTGCTGGTATTACAAAAGAAAATGATATATTTTTTGTTCAGATTAAAGAAGATAAAAGAACGGGGCAAAAGTGGCTCATTTCAGTATTTCCACTCGGAAAGTAAAAAGACTTTCCGCTACGTGTGGTTTATGAACCACGGCCGAAAATCCTTTTACGCTATATAGTATAACAAACTAACAGAAATTGTCAAATCCAATACCTGTGGATAAGTTAAAAGCGATCTACCTCTAGACCGCTTAAAGAACCTGTATGATATCTCCTGGCCGAATTCGTAAGCCTACACCTTGTTTTACCACGGCAAAAATACCGCGTCTTCCATAAATCTTTTTTACCAGAAGACGATGATATATAAGGATATTTTTACAAGGATTATTCTGTTCCGTGACTTCTAGAACTACGCTGTCACCGATTTGCAACAAAGATCTATTGGAGATATCAGAAAGATCACCCAATCCTTCGGTGGTAATATTTTCAGCCAGATCCCCGGGCTTTAAAGAAATCTCGAGTTCTTGATTTAAGCTATCCAAAACCTCTTGCGCAACCAAACTAATTTGGCGATCATTGAACTTTTTTTGTTTTGTGCGATGACTCATGCGCGTTTCACCCGCATGTGCATCTTCGACAAAACCATACTGCTCAACCTGGACTTCTTCCTGAGGATATTTGGGTACATTCCCTTTTGAACTAATACAAACAGCAGCTATTTTACCTTTCTTTTTCATTTCTGTCCTCCTCTTCACTGA
>JALLOP010000004.1 GCA_027718005.1 Patescibacteria group bacterium AH-259-L07
TCACCAAATATCGTACATATTATACACAAGAGCAGGTTTAGGCAGCGGGTATCTTTTAAGGTATTCCGTAAACTTGGGCCAGTTAAAGCTTTGTTTCTGGCTTCTTCGGTTCATCCATTTGAAAGTTAAGCGTAGTGTGTGATAGTAATATATTTGAATGCTCCTGCTATTCCCGCTAATGCCGTAATAGTTGTAATGGCCTCTGAGTTTTGCTGATAGTATTTTCCAAATTTCTTCTGCCTTTACCATATTTCTGATTGCTTTTAGCCATTGATTTAATTCTTTAAGCTTCTTTCTCATCCTTTTATGGCTTGTCTTTGCTCTGATTAAGAAATTTCCTTTTCTTGATTTGGTGCAGTAATGCGTTAATCCTAAGAAGTCAAATGTATCTGGTTTTCTTTTGCCCCTGTTTCTACTGTTTTCTTGAGCGTATCTGCCAAATTCAATGATTCTTTCCTTAGATAGTTTTAGATTAAACTTTTGTAATCGTTCTTTTAAGTCTTTGAGTATTTGTTCTGCTTCTTGCTTGGTTTGAGCTCCAATAATGAAATCATCAGCATATCTGATTATTTCTGTATATCCTTTTATTTGTTTGGTTTCTCTTGTTTCAAACCAGAGGTCAAGGACATAATGGAGATAGATATTTGCTAACATAGGACTGAGTACTCCTCCTTGTGGCGTTCCTTTATCCACCTCATAGTATTTTCCTTGCTCCATTACTCCTGCTTTAAGGAATTTAATGATAATGCTTCTGAAGTTTGGGTCTTTTATCTTTTGGTTTAAACATTTTATGAGCCAGTGGTGGTCAACATTGTCAAAGAATTCTTTTATGTCCACATCTATTATCCAATTCACTGGTTTAGTCATTATCATTCTATACACTGCTTTCAAAGCTTGATGACAATTTTTGTTGGGTCTGAAGCCGTACGAGAAGTTTAGGAAATGCGGTTCAAAAATCGCTTCCAGTATTTTCTTTATGCCCAATTGGATTGTTTTATCTATGACCGTTGGTATGCCTAGTGGTCTGTGCTTGTTTCCTGATTTTGGTATATATACTCGTCTGACTGGTTTTGGCTTGTATTTCTTGGCTTTCATCTTGGCTACTGTTTGTGCTATTTCTTGTTTAATGATTTCATCTGTATAGTGCTCTGCGCGTTTTCCGTCTATGCCCGCTGCTTTATTCTTGTTTAGTTCTTGAAAGCAATCTATGAGATACGGCACATTCAGTAAGTGAGCCAGTGATATGAACTTCTCTTGTGGTCTATGTATCGACCTTTTGGTGATAAGGGTAAGTTTTGTCGCTGTACTATTTTCCATTTCTGTGTATGGCACTTGTTTCATACTTCCCCTAGATATTACCGACAGCTCCTTCCCCGTGCTCAACCCATTACAGGCAAACGTTGGGTACTATGAACTGCTCAGACTCCTGCATATGTCTTTAGCCCCGCCCTTGCCTCTTCAGCTTGTTTAGGGTTACCCTTTATTAGGGAAACATACGCAGGTCTCCCAAGTTCCTTACATATCCTTTCCACATCTTGCCGCGGCCTGAGACCCCGACAGAGTTGTACTAAGCTCACCATTAACGCTTGGCACAATATTGTCTTCCCACATATGAACAAGGTTGACCTCTGTGGTAGAAAATTTTTCGTGGCTTAAAGCCTTCACTTGCGTTGCGGCCTGATATTTCCCTTTCCTCGGCTATGCCCAGATTGTCGCCATTTCTGGACACGAGGTTTGGTTCAGTCCTGATGGTTAGTCTTTGGACTGGTTGGACTTTAACCAACTGGATACGTAAAGCTTATCTTGGCGCTTCTCATATCCCTTTTTATTTAATTATACCAAGTTTTCTGAGTTTACCAACCCAAAAAAGCGAGGAATTGCCTCGCTCTTTAAGCTATAGCCCAAACGTTCTCCAATTGGAACCAATTGGTAGAAATGCTTAGACTATGGAATGTTGCTGTTGAGGAATATAAGGGAAAAATAATTGTTTAGCATTCTAAGTCAATTCAGAACCAACGGTTTAAGGGTAAAAATGGCGACTCTAGGGGTATTTTACGGACGAAAACGGGTCGGTTTCAAACAAGTCTGAAATGTCTTTACCAAATTTCTTTTTATAAATTGCCTTGTATTCCTTTAAAGCTTTCTCGAAAATCATTTTTTATATATTTAGTGTCTCTAATTGTGAATGCTGGCATCGTTCCCTCTAATACATCCACAACTCTTTTGTTGGTAGCGGGGTTCTCAATACTGCCAGAAGAATATCTTATTTCATTTACCCTTTTGTTCATGCTTGCAGATATAATTTGCTCTGCATCACACACAACGGCTAAATTCGGATTGTGAGTAACTATGATTAATTGTCTTTTTTGTTTCGCTCTTTTTATATATGGTACTAACAATTCATAAACAGATTCATTGTCTAGATTTTCTTCAGGTTGATCCATAATCAACGGAATATCGCCTTTATCAATCAACAGATAAAAAATAAGTAATAAAGTACCTTTTTCTCCTGGGGAAAATTCATTATCATTTAAATCTTTGCCATTGAATAGAAGTTTATATTTAACATCCAGATAACCAAACCCGAATACAAAGTCGTAAAACTCTATGTTTTTTTCATCACCCCCCTTAAGCTGATCCTTTATAACATTTGAGGTTGGCGGATTATTTGTTTTGTCTTCTTCTAAATGTTCTATCAATTCTTGAGTAAAATCTTCAGTTTCTTTTTCTTGGATAAAATCATACTTCACTATAATGTCATTTAGAATTTTTTTACCTTTATCAATAAATTGAAAACTACCATCTCTATTTTGATTTATATGCCCCAAGAACTGTTCACTAAATCCTTGCCTATCAAATACGATACCTACATCAAAGCTTAAGATACTTTTTACTCTTTTTTGTGCTTCTTTTTCTCTTGCTATAAATTGAGTCAGTGGATAATAGATTTCTTTATAAAAGGAAATCTTTTTCTCTAATTCTTGAAATAAAGTTCTCGCCTTATCGCTTCTTTTCTTTTTCAACTCTTTTAAATCTGTTACGAGAAACTTTTGTACATATTTAATTTCCGCCTCAATAGACTTAATCGTTTCTAGACTTCCATCATCTTTTTTGCCTATAATTTTTTTCTTCTGATTTTCATAATCTTCTTTCCTTTTCTTATACTCCTCGTATAGTTTTTGATCTGCATCAAGGGTTTTCGTGATTTTATCTCTCTTGTCCTGTAAGCTACTTTTTTTAGCAGATAAACCCACTTTCTCATCTGGGCTGTATATATTAAGTTTTTCTAAAAGATTATTCTTTTGCCTGGTCAAAGCTGTTTTTTTCTTTATGATCGATGATTTGTTTAATTTAATTTTAATAATCTTATTTAAGTCCAAAGATAATAATCTTGCATCATCAGTAAATTTACTGATTACTGCTTCAAATTTCTCAAGTAATTCATCAATACTGCTTTCTATTTTTTGTATCTTAACAAGTTTATCTTCAATATCTTTCAGGTTCTCTTTTGAAGTAGATATTTCTTTGTCAACTTTGCCAAGCATCATAGTTAAGGAGTCGTATCTTTTCTGTTGTTTTTCACTTAATCTTAACGTTGGCTTTTTAACTATTTTAGGTTTAGATAAGCTCTTTAGTTGTCGTTGTTTATCGGCAAGCTTCTTTTTTAATTGCTTAACATAAGTATCGTTATTCTTACTTTCTAAATTTACAACTTTTACATTAATGTCGTGTATAGTATTTCTAATTTTAGTTATATTACCATCAATTACCTCTGTCTTTATCTTGACTAAATCGGCTAAATTATTAGTTCCTAATCTATTTTCATCTGGGACATAAGAGTAAATAACCTTATCAATTTCTTGCTGGAACTTAACGCTCACACCATCCTCGTTACAAATAGTCTCTACATATTTTTGTGGTAAATATGCGACCTCTTCAACTTCTGTTTGTACAACCTCGCTGTCTAAATTAGCCTTGGTTTCTTTTTTATCCAGCCACCTTAAAGTAGCTTGGTAATTTTTAGCCAATCCTTTTTTGCGAAATTTCTTCGTTGTTAAGAAAGAATAGTCGTCGGGATTAATCTTACTTCTTCCCAAAAGGCTTACAATATCTGTAAAGGCACTTTTGCCACTCCCTTTTCTTCCTATGACAGCAACTAGACCACTATTGAGTGGTAGTTCATCGTTAAACCACGATGGCGAAGCTCCATGGTTAACGTTGCTGATTTTAATTGAATCAACGTACTTTGACCTATTTTTTTCAATTTCAGAAATCTTCAGAGGTAATGTGCCAATATAAACCCTGTCTTCAGGTTCATTGACTATCTGTTTAAAGCCCTGGAATGTAGTATCTGCTTTTATCCAAGTTATCTTACCATTCGGAAATTTGCCATATTCAGAATACTTATGTGCATCACTACCAGATATAACTGGTTTTGGATATCCTCCGAGAGTCTTCTGAAAGTTTTTTATGAACTTTTTATTTTTTTTTGTTTTTCTGCCTAAAAATAAATCTATGGAATCATCGTTTCTAGATTCAAATATATGAGCAGATTGCATAAAATAATTATCTGCGTAAGGTTGATTCTCCCATTTAAGTTTTTTTAAGCCATCGCTTGTATCATAGGGCATTATGATGTATGCGGTTCCTTCTGGAACAGAGAGTAAAGCTTCCTTGAGTGATTCCTTGGTAACCTCAATCGTCTTTGACCCCAATTGTAACAAATCCCCTCATCGTCTAGATTATTTGGGGAGTCAAACCCATGTTTTTTCGCTTTGCTATCATCTAAACTTTTTGCAAAAGATATTATGGCTTCATCTGACAATACCTTGTTACTAAGGCTTGCAACTTTTAACTTTGATTTAAAATCAATCAAGGTTTGCTTGGAGAGTTTGTCAGACAAAATCACCTGTATATTTAGTCTATAATTTACTGGAGCTTCAATCCTTAACTCCATTCCAGGGAATACAGCCTTACTCAAATTTATTTTATACTTATCTAAATACTCTCGAAAAGCTATATATCCATCAAATGTCCAGTAATCCATTATGGCGAAAGCGGCTACGTTACTATTTTTGATTGCCTTTTCCATATCTTCCATTGTTCTCCCCTTCTCATTATCATTCATATTTATTAAGCGTTTCCCTCCTTTCCAATAAAAAGAGGCGGGTGTATGAATATGTAAATCCCACATTCTCCATTCAGAACCTCTCTCAAAATTAGTTGACATAATTTTTTATAAATTATCTTCTTAGTTCTTCTTTTCTTGTTTCATAATAAAGAGATAGATCTTTGTTTATCCAATCGAGTCGTAATAATCCTTTGTAATTTTTTTTATTCCCCATCTTCTTTAAAATCCAATATTAATGCCGTTAAAAACATTAACGGCCACATAAGCATAGCTGTTCTTCCGTATAGGATTATATTTCTTTCTTTTTTCTTTTTAACGCTTTCAGATTTTGTTTTCTTACTTGAATAAAAACTCAACCACGCTGCTACACTAAAAAGAATAAACAACGCGGGATATATTAAAAAGATAAATATATTTATATTCATAGATATCCAGAAATAATAGATAGCAACATTATCTAAATTTTATAATACCGAAAAAAATTAAAGCACCTACTATAATTAGAAATATTCCCACGAGTGTCAAACCTATTTCAAGATAGTGTTTACCATAGTGTAAACGGAAAATTTTATAATAAAAATTTGCGGTAAACCTAGCTGCCCATTTTCTAAATATAACCATACACAGCCCCAAAGCTACAAAAAATATCGAAAAAATAGTTGATCCAAAAAAATTCATAAATTTTATTATTAAAATTCTTATTATTTAGTGGGTGGAGGTCTGCTAAGCTCGAAGGTTCATCCTATTATCTCGCTAAACTTATCGAACAGACGATTTGATGTTTCTCAAACATAGATGATTGTCAAAGAACCGCCAGCAGGAGCTCCTACACCAAATAAATATTAAAAATAAACTGCTGTCAAAGTCATCCCGAGATTAATTAAATAATGAATAAATATAGAATACTTTATGTTTTTAAATCTTAAATATATATAACCAAGCACTAGTCCTATAGAAAAAAACATTCTAAAGCCATGCAATATATTAGACGGTGAGAAAAAATTAAAAATATCAGTAATACTATTGGGCGCGGCCGGCAAGTGAAATAAGGCAAAAAGGACAGAGCTCATTAATAAAACGGGCCATGCATTTATCTTCCAAACGCCTTTCCCGTAAAAGGCATCTAAACCCAATCTTATTAATACGCCCCTAAAAAATATTTCCTCAAAAAAAGGGCCCAAGGATATAGCTATAATGGTCGGGAAATAGTAAGGCTTAAAGAAAAGGATAGGAACCAAATGAAATATTTTTTGAAAAACTAAATTTAAAAGTATATAAATACCAAAAAGAATAAATGGTAAAGCGACATAACTCCAAAGCCCCCCTTTAAAACCGATATATGACAGAACTTCTTTTGGTTTTCTCTTGAAAAGAAGAAAGGGTAGAAGAAGAAAGATTATTGGCAAAAAACCGATGAAATATATAGCTATTATAAATCCCGCTATTCTTATTCCCGTAGGCATCGGTAAAGAATTGGCAATAAAAGTATTTATATAATATCCTCCAGAAACATAAAAAATTATATTAAATACTGCAAAGGCACTAACTAACAATAGTTTCTGCTTGCCTGACAAATTTCTTGCCTTCTCAAAAAACATAACTTACTTTACTCTTTCAATCTCCATAATGTTTATTGCCGCGACACTGGCAGGAGTAACAAAAGATGGTAAGAATTTATATGTACCCTCCATGAATTTTAAAAGAACCCTTATGATAGGCAACCTACTCACTTTCTCATATTCAAATACGGCATCAGGTATAAACCCTCCAACTTTCTCCATAATCAATTCTCCTATTACTTTATTGGTAGGGTCTGCAATATATTCCTCAATTAACGGCCGGATCTCGAGATAAGTAGCAAAATCTGCCTGTTTAATTCTTAAAATTGCATCAAAAACTACGGATTGGACATTATATTCACTTATTTGGTACTCATAATAGATATTGATGCCTGCCTCTATAAAAAACCGCGCTGTTTCTGCTGCTAATACCGTTCCGATAATCCCAATTTTTCCGCTTGGATCAACTTGATTTGCTGGATTATTTGTTACATACAAATATCTATTTGAAGTTTGGGGCATATCCGGAAAGCCTCGAAACACATCCCTCCCTGTAAACCTCCCTACCTCTGGATCATAGTATCGGGCACGGTAGTAGTATAAACCTGTTTCTTTGTCATATTCTCTTCCTGTAAACGTATACGGTTGTTTAATTCTGTCTTGCTGATCTTTAAGGTTCCCGAATGAATCGTACTCATATCTCTGAATAATCCGTCCCCTGTCATCACTTAAACCAACAACACTGCCTAGGCCATCAAACAAATAATACGATGTTCTTTGTTTCTGGGTTATAGCCAACGGTTCATCAATCCCAGGACCATGAATAAATGAAGAAATTTTCCGACCTTTATTGTCGTAAATAGCCAATATATCTTCATTATCATAAAGATATTGTTCAACTCTTACTTCTTTTTCATTTTCGTCATCTTCGTCCTCGTTGTCATTCTCGTCCTCATCCTCTTCTTCTCCCTCTATTTCCTCAACCCGTTTTTCTATGCGTCGGCCAAAGGGATCATACAAGAAAATGATGGTTTTTTGCTCTTCAAGTTCTTCATCTTCAAATTCTTGAATAATTACCTGAACCAACCGATTTTCTGGATCATAGCTGAACGTAGTAAGTTTTTTCTCCTCCTCTTCAAATTTTTCTTTTATTATAACATTCCCATTAAGATCATATTGAAGCGTGACATCTTTGAATTGTAATAATTCATTTGCGGTATTATAGGTATAGGTTTGTTTTTTCGGCCCGGCTAAGCGGTTGCCAACCGGGTCATACACATAATTCTCAACAGGTTTTGGTTTGTGTTCGTCATCATCATCTTCGTCATCATCTGCCTTTGCTTCCAATGCTTTCAGTAAACGGGATAGCGCATCATATTGATAATTCGTGCTCTTTTTCAGTTCTTGTTTTGAGAGGCGGTTGCCTAATTGGTCGTAAGTATATGAAAATTGAGAAATAGGTCTATGGCGAGCGTTTTCAGTGTGCAAATCTAATAATCTATCCGCAGAATCATAGGTATAAGCAGTAGTTAAAGCATTTGGTAGAGATAACCTGATCCTTCGCGAAAGACTGTCATAAGTAAAAAGGTAGTTTTGTGCTTGCGGATCAGTAATTTTAATAAGTCGATTTAAGGGGTCATATTTATAGGTAGTGGAAAGGTCCTGTGGATCAGTTAATGAATTGCGATTACCAAGATCATCATAGGTATATGCAATCGTGCCAAATCGTGAATCATCAACACTGGTTGCTCGATTTAATGTATCGTACTCATAGGTATAGGTAACATTTTGGTTCTGGGCTGTAATAATATTGCCATTTTCATCATAGGTAAATGACGTAACTGAACTATCAGGAAATGTTTTTTGCACTAAACGATTATTCGCGTCGTATTGATACGCAATGATTTCGCCCTTACCATTGGTAAAACTTACTACATTGCCAATACCATCATAGGTATACGAAATCGTTTTACTTTCGGAATCAATAGTTTGAGTCAAGCGATTTAATGAATCATAGGCGTACGTGGTAGTATGATTATTCGCATCAAGGATCGCAATGCGATTATCAAGTGCATCGTATTGATAGGTCGTTATACTTTCTAACGCATCCTCAGCACTACTAAGATTATTTTTCTCATCATAAGAATATAGTGTTAGATTACCCTTGGCATCAGTTATGGTAATAGGGTTGCCAACGCTATCATATACAAAACTAGTTTGATTATCTAATGGATCAATAACTTGAGTAAGTCTGCCTACTTCATCATAGTCTGAAAAAGCAGTATTGGCTTGCGCGTCAGTAATGGTAATAAGGCGGCTTACAATATCATAATCAAAGGTTGTAGTATTACTCAAGGCATCCGTAATAGCCTCAAGATTACCGTGTTGATCATAGGTATAACTGGTCGCGTTGTTTTTAGCATCTTGTTTCTCAATAAGCTGACCAAATTGGTCATAGATGAATATGGTTTGATTGTCTAAGGCATCACTAATTTTGATGAGATTGTTGTCTTGGTCATATGCAAATAGTGTCGTATCGCCCTTAGCATTGGTTGAAGACAACAGGTTATTGCTATCATCGTAGGTAAAGGTAAGTATATTACTCAATGGATCAGTTATACCGGCGAGATTGCCGTTTTGATCATAGGTAAATAATGTAGTGTTTCCATTTGCATCAGTAATTGAAGTCCGATTGTTGTTCTCGTCAAAGGTAAACAGAGTTTGGTTATTTTGTGCATCAACCTGTTTGATAACGCGGAAATCCTCATCAAAATGATACTCAGTTTGATTGCCTAATGGATCAATAAATACTGTTACCCCCACCTCAGGATCATATTGCAATGTACTTTGATTATTTTTTGCATCGAGCTGGGCAATTACTCTGCCTTGATCATCATACGTATTCGTAACTACGGTATGGTTATTTGCATCAATAAGGGAAATAAGATTATGTCTCTCATCGTAGTTATACTGCGTTTGTACACCCGTTGGATCAGTAAAAGAAATGAGATCGCCTAACTCATCATATTGGTACATATATTCTTGTCCCGAAGGATCAATCAGCGTGGTGATTCTACCATCTGAATTTAGGTCAAAATTCAAAGATCGATTAGTGGAATCAATAACGTGGATAAGTTGATTATCTTGGTTATATACCAAGATAGTTTGATTATTATTGCGGTCAACAAGAGCGGTGAGTTTTCCATTAGAATCAAATTGAAATCTTATTTGATTTTTCTTAGTCAGCGTAAATGTATCATCTTGATTTTTTACTAGTTGGTCAAATACACTTTTCTGCGGTGTATACGTGCCGTCTAGCTCTAATGTAAAAAGATCTTCCCTACCATCAGCATCAACCAAGATCACTGCCGTAGAGAAAATCTTCAAATGAATATTATAGGTATGGGTCCATTTTGCGCCTAAGGGACCATCTTCAATACTCTGGGAATTATAGGTGCGCTCAAAAAGTAAAGGTGGTCCTCTGCCGGGGATAGATACATCTCGTTCTTGTCGAAGATAATTACCAAACACAGGATTTACCGGTTCAGTTATAGGAGGGATCCAAATACTCGTCGGCGCATTATTGTGTAACAGGGCAACCTCTTCTTCAAATGGAGACACCTGCTCTTCTGGCTCACCAATCTCAAATACTGTCGGCCCCGGTTTTGTTAAGTTGCGTACATAGAGGAAATCAACTCGAGGTAGATCACCCATGCCGATATTACCAGCTGCCACTAAATCAGTATCTACATATGTATGAGTAAAGGTATAGTCAGGATTAACAAAGTGGTGCCAGAGAAAATTGGTTTCGGCTTCATGGGCAACTACTTCACTATAAAAAGGACTGTTTTCAAACAGAAACGGATTTTCTGATTTAAGTGTGGTTACCACCCCCTCAACCACCTTTTCTAATCGCACAGGGGGTGTTTCTCCCCTTCTGCTCACAAATCTGCCGAAAAACGTGCCATCCACTTTGCGCCAAATCACGGTTTGATTGCCGCTGAAAGGACCGCCCACGCGGTAGACAAAGTTTTTAATGGCAAAATTTTTAGGAAAAATAAAGCCATTTACTAATCTTATGCGAGAATTGGCGGTATCCCAAGTTACTCTATCATGATCATATTCACTGCTTCGATCAGAGGTAAAATGATCAAACCATGTAAGCGTTTGCGAGAGATTTGCAGTACTTGCCGCACTCGGATTATCATAGTAGAGGTAAATTGTTTTTGTGGCATTTGCTGGTATTGAGGGCACCTTCACCGTGGCTCGTGCCGATACACCATTTTCTTTTACATCTAATCCTTTCTCATCAATGTCCCAGCCATGGTTTAACAACGTTGTCCCATCATTATCAGTAAAGCGGAGGTCAGAAAAATCAGTATTCATTCTCGGATCAAATGCAATAGTTATATCAACCTCGTAATCACTGAGGTTTTGAGATGAGACATTCGTGATAGTAATCGGTTTTCGTACTTCCCAACCGCTCAGAAAAGGGGGAGTTGCTTTTACAAAAAATCTAAAAGAAAGCAAATATCCGAAAATTCCAACAAAAATAAGGAGAGTGATCGTAGAAATGACAATTGATTTTTTTAGCATAGTAAGCTAGTAGAGAATGTTAAAATATTTAATATGGTAGTAAATTTTTAAACCATGTTTTTACTTTTGAGCCCATGCTCGTAACTGAAGAAAGTCTGGATTTGACAGCCAGCGGCTTTTCCCCCCACAATACCAAACCAACAGCTGTTGAAAAGCTCGTATCAAACGCTTTATTTATCCCGCTTACAAATCCCTGAGGCGCGCCTGCTGATGCGGGTATTCGTAACACATCCTTGGCAGTCTCTACTAATCCTTCTAATTTTGATCCTGCTCCCGTTAAAACAGCGCCTGCAGGCAGCTTGCCACTTCTTTCAATTTTTTTCAACTCATTATCCACGAGTTTAAAAATCTCCTCACACCGCGCCTCAATAATCTTTGCAACCTCTTTACGTGATGCAGTGCCTTGTTCTTTTTCATCTACATCTTCAAAATTGATTTGATCAGATTTGGCAACTTTTGAAGGCAATGAGGTTCCATAATTGAGCTTGATTGCCTCAGCTACCTTCATAGGAACACGCAGACCAATAGCAATATCAGACGTAATATGTCGTGAACCAATAGGTAAAACTTTTGCAGTTAAAACATCTCCTTCCTCAAAAACAGCAATACTTGTGGTAGTCGATCCTAAATTAACCACGAGAACCCCGAGTTCTTTTTGCCGCTTATCTAATACTGCTTTAGAGGTAGAGAGTACGGTAAAAACTAAATCATCTATCCCAATGCCAACGCGATAAAATGCCCTGGTTAAATTTTTAATTTGATTAGAAAGGCCAAGAATAATCTGGGCATCAACTTCCAAACGAACACCAGTCATCCCAACGGGATCCATAATTCCTGGCTGATTATCAACAGAAAAACTACGCGGCAAAATATGTAAAATTTCATAATTTGCCGGTGTCGCTACGGTTTTTGATGCCTGTAACACCCGCTCTACATCTTCACTTTTAATTTCTCCGTCCGCTTTTGAAATCGCAACGACGCCCCTACTTTCTTGAGAAATAATATGACTTCCGGAAATACCTATATAGGCATGTTCGATTGGTGTACTGATAAGTTTCTCAGCCTCTTCAACACATGCTGAAATAGAAGAAACCGTATCTTCAATATTAGTAATTACCCCTTTATTAATTCCCTCTGAAACTCCCTCTGCTAAACCAATAATACGTAACTCTCCCCTCTCATGAACTTGCCCTACTGCAAATCTGATGGCGCCAGAGCCAAGATCTATACCGGTTATAATATCGTGGTTTGACATAAGCGCTTACGCTAAAATAAAAAATTAAATACAAAAAATAAAAAACAAATATGTAAAAACGAAAAAATCAACGCTTCCCTTTTGTTTATACAATACTTTATTTATACAAAACCATGCTCTTCGCGCTTCTCTATTTTTATCTTTTCTCTGATTATTCTGTCTTTTCATTTTTTATTTTTATCTTTTATCTTTTATTTTTGATTTTTTATATTATATCACACTTTTATCTCATTGACAATTTCTGTAATATTTTGTCGGTCAATGATTGCATTACCGTTTCTTGTTTTTTGGTTTTATGGTCATAGCCCAAAATATGAAGCAAGCCATGGACAAGAAGCAAGGCTAATTCTTTTTTTTGACGCACCTTATTTGTTTTTGCATTTATAACTAGCTGCTTCCAGCATATAACTATCTCAGGCGGATCATCAAAAGACAAAACATCAGTTACTCTATTCTGTTTTCGATATTTCCTATTAAGCCTCTTAATAGTTTTCTCATCAACAAGAGCAACTGACAGATTATCTATTCTTTGTTTTGATTGAGCTATAGTATATGCTTTTTCTATTACCGCTATAATAAACGTTGTGCTCGCGCGAGCATGTACCACATTATTAACCTCTACTTCCATTTTCTTTTATTTTTTCTCTTTTTCTTTAAATGCTTTCTTGATTTCTCCAATACCTTCTTCTATATCACTTTTAATCTCCCCCGCCTCATGCGCAACCTTCTTGGCTGTGTCAATCGCTTTGTCCTTGCCTTTCTCAAGTTTCTCTCTGAGCTCTTTTCGCGTCTCATCGCCTGGTTTTTTTGCGTACAACGTACCGAGCAATGCACCAAGCGCGGTTCCGAAAAATCCTGCTTTAAAAATTTTTTTTATTTTTCCCATAAGCAATTTTATTAAATTAAAATTTAAAAATGAAAAAGTAAAAACGACATTTTAAAATTAAAAACTATTATTATAAAACTTTTTTACTTTTTCCTTATCGTTTTTCATTTTTAGTTTTTCCTTTTTACTTTTACTTCCAGCCGCCCCTTAAGTGGAGGTGAATGTGATCAATTATTTGACCACCGCCTCGACCACAATGAAAAATCAATTTATATCCGGTTTTATCAAGTCCCTTTTCTTCTGCTAGAAGCTTAGCCCGCCAAACCATTTCCGCTATCAAATTTCGATCTCCTTCTTTTATGGTAATCACCGACTCGATATGTTTTTTTGCTACAATCAAAAGATGTACCGGGGCTTTTGGATTAATATCTTTAAAAGCAACTAACGTCTCATCTTCAAAAGTGAAATCTTTTGGAATTTCCTTATTTACTATTTGACAAAAAATACACATAAAGCTCACTCCGTTCGCACTTAAAACTTATGAACTTAAGAACTTATGAACAATTTGTTCTTCCGTTCTTCAGTTTTTAGGTTCTTCAGTTTAATAGTGATGGGAAAAAGTATTTTTTACGCTTTTTCTTCTTTAGTTTATCCCACTCATGAAGAATTGCCACTGCTTCAGATGCTGCCTTGCCAACTTTTTCTTCTCCGGTAACTTTCCATTTATTGGTTACTAAATTATCAAATACGGTACAAATCGCGCCTGCACGCAATTTATATAAACTTGCTAAGGTAAACAGCGCTGACGTTTCCATCTCAATATTAGCCACTCCTGCTTTAATTAAATCTGGCACAATATGTTTATGATATGACTGCTCATATCCGCCCAATCCAGGCCTACCTTCGCCCACATAGAATGCGTCAGCCGAAGCAGTTACACCAACATGATATCTAAATTTCAATTTTTCACATGCCTCAATCAATGCAAGGACAACTTCGTAGTGTGCACTCGCCGGATACTCTGGTCTTACATAACTTTGAGAAGTTCCATCCAGCCTTACTGAAGCCGTACTTATTACCAAATCGCCAAGGTCAATATCTGATTGCAGCGCGCCTGTTGATCCCACTCTGATAAAGGTATCAACGCCGATACGCGCTGCTTCTTCAACCGCAATAGCTTCTGCGGGCGAACCAATGCCTGTTGAAAGGCAGGAAACAGGAGCGCCATTATAATTGCCGGTCATGGAATGAAACTCTCTATGGTACGCAACCTGTTTTTTCGTGTCCCAACTGGCTGCAATTTTTTCTACGCGGCCAGGATCGCCGGGCAGCAAACAATAAGGAGCAAGATCTCCGCGTTTGAGCGCAATATGATATTGTTTTCCTCCCTTGCCTTTTGGCATAGCAATTGCTGATTTCATAAAAAATCAAATATTAAATATTAAAAATAAAAAACAAATATATAAAAATAAGAAAATAACGTTTCCCTTTCGTTTAGGCGGGGATAGGAACATGTTGTCATGTTGACTCATGTTGATATCATGTTGACATCCGATGTCAACACACGCAAATGATTGACATCGGGAGTCAATCAAATTTTGTTTTTTCATTTTTTCGTTTTTGTTTTTGATATTTTATCTTTTATTTTTTATTTTAACCAATGAACTCTCTTAAAATTGAATTTTTGGGGACTACACTATCATTGTTCCACCCATGCACCTGCTCAAGCAATGCATAGACGCGCTGCGCGCGCATATATGCATCTTGCCGATGAGAATCTTTTTGATACGCCTTGATTATTTTGGGAAAATATTTAAAAAGATAAAATTTTAAAATAGGGAGCTCATACGCAAGCGAAGTGTCAAAAATATAGTCTGCCTGATCAATATAGGGAATAATATTTTTAAGTTCTCCGTGGCGCACATAATGCCAATGCCCCACAGTTTTCATTGGATCATAAGAACGGAATTGTGTATCTCTAATCATTCTTCTCAACATCCTGACATCAGTCCACCGTACAAAATCACTGTTTTTATCTCTTAATTGACACAATGTTTCTAAATATACTTTGTATTTCTGATTTTGTTTAACGCTCTCTGTTACTTTATCATAAATACCAAAAAGGGAATCAATAAGAATAATTTGGCCTTTTTTTCGGCGCAATTCATCTGTCTTTTTTTCTCTTTTACCTGTTTTAAAATCATATCGGGGGACATTAACCGTTTTGCATTGAACTAAATCAGCAAGGTGCTGATTAATTAAAGGAAGGTCAAGCGCATACGGCCCTTCAAAATCATAATCTCCATATGGATCTTTAAGATGAACTTTTAAATTATAATAATAATTATCTATATCAAGTCTGATAAATCCGATTTTCTGTTGTTCTAACAGTCTTCTCAATCGTTTAGCAGTGGTGGTTTTGCCTGAGGATGAAGGCCCGCAAATAATAAGGAGCTTTATCTCATTTATTCGTTTACTAATATCTGCCGTAATACGCGCTAATTCCTCAGAATATGCATCCTCAGATGCCGTAATAAGTTCGGGCAACGTTTTGTTATCAACATAGGTATTAAGCTTATCAACAGTCTCGCACTGGTGATCCAAATTCCACACTAATGTTTTCCAGATGGTTTGATACGGAATGGTTTCTACCTGATCTTTTTCTTTTTTCTCGCGCAGATCCTTTCGCTTTTGCCGATAAATAATATATGCTTTTGCAATATTGCCATGCCCTTGTTCAATTAAAACCTGCTCGACAATATCGCCAACATCTTCTACCGTGGGAACTGTTTTAGGGAAATGATTTTCTAAAATGTCAATCACTTTATCAGCCAAACGACGTGCCAATTTTTGATCTTTTTTGCCTATTTCTGCCGCTGCTTTGTAAATAGCCCTCATTGTCCTTTCCTTATCAAAAGGGACAACACTTCCATCACGCTTGTATATCTCTTCTATTGCCATATTAAAGTTTAGCAATAAATATCGTACTTTTTATCTTCAAGGTCCTGTGAATCCCCTCACCCAGCGAACTGGTTCCGATTTTATCGGAACTGGGTGAGGGATGGGCAGGTTCTTAAAGTTTGGATAAAGATATTACTCCTTTCAAACTTCAAGGTTCTGCGAGCAAAGCGAGCAGGTTCTTATCGTAATCTTTTTCTTAATTCGTTAACTAGTTTTTTCTGATCAATAACTTCTTGATTGCCGGTATTCATATCTCTGATAATGATGGTGCTGTTACGCGTCTCCTCTTGCCCTAAAATGAGCGCCAGCTTAACATGTAATTTATTTGCTTTTTCTAACTGTTGCCGCAAACTATCTTTGGCAAAATTTTCTGCTATTTTAAATTTTTCTTTTTGAAGCTCATTAAAAATCTTTAACGCACGGCGTGATGCTTTTTCTCCTACGTGCGTGAAAAAAATCTGCGGCGAGCGCGGCCTCGTAATCTTTACCTCTTGCTTCTTAATCTCATCAATAATCCTTTCCATACCATATGAAAGTCCTGTGGCAGGCGTAGAAAGCCCGCCTAAGCTCTCCACAACATTATCATATCTCCCTCCACCACCTAATGCTACTTGGGCGCCAAGCCTCTCTAGAATTAAAGATCTCTGACGTTGTTTTTTTGACTTTTTCTGTATTTCGCGGTCTGGCCAAAATTCAAATACGGTTCGCGTATAATAATCAAGCCCGCGCACCAAATATGGATTAAACTCATATACAACATTTATTTCATCAAGATACTCCAGGGTCTTAACAAAATGACGCTGGCAATCTTCACACAAATAATCAACAAGCTGAGGAGCTTGCCGAGTAAATTTCTGGCATGTTTCTTTTTGACAATCAAAAATGCGCAAAGGATTTTTGCTCAACCGTTTTTTACAATCCTCACAAAGCCACCTTTTTTTAAATTTAAAATATTGAACTAAACGTGATCGATACGATTTTCTGCACTCCTCACATCCCAAACTATTAATCTGAATACTCGCTTTAATATCTAAACTATTAAATAGTGTCTGAGAAAATAAAATGAGCTGCGCATCAATCAAGGGTTTTTCTGAACCAATAACTTCAATGCCAAATTGATGAAATTGTCTTGACCTCCCTGCCTGAGGCCGCTCATAGCGAAACAAAGGACCAAAATAATATAATTTTACTGGCTGGGGCAAATTAAACATGCCAGTCTCAATATATGCGCGCACCACTGAAGGGGTAAATTCAGGGCGAAGCACCACTTTATTGCCACTGCGATCCCGAAACGTGTACATTTGTTTTTCAACCACGTCAGATGTTATGCCGGCTGATTTTTCAAAAAGAAAAAGTCTCTCAAGCACGGGGACGATGATTTGATTAAAGCCGTATCGTTCGCTTAAATCAACCATTTTCTTAAGTGTATACTGCCAATACATAATATCTTCGCCGTAAATATCATTCATGCCGCGCAAAATCTGCGCCTCCTCCTTTATTTTAAATCCGTCCTCTTGTTTTTTTTGTTGCTGAGAGGTTTTTTTCCTTTTCACTCCCCATGCCGTTCTCTTTTTTGTCCCTATTTTGCGCGGCCTCCCTACCTTTTTCTTCTTAGGAAAAACGGCTTTTTTCTTTTTTTTAGTTTTTTTAGGCATAATAATGCTTCGCTTAAAACTCTAAACTCTAATTTCTAAATCCTAAACAAATTCAAAATTCTAAACTCAAATGACCAAAACAAGGCTTCTGAATAACTGGTTTTGCCAGCTTTAGCTGGTCGAACGTGATTCGACCATTTTGAACATTTGGATTTTGGTATTGTTTAGAGTTTCGGATTTAGGACTTAGAATTTCCGCACGAAGTGCGGCTTAATACGCAAATATTGGCATTTTAATAATTCCAATGGAATCCACTGGCCATCCGCGAAACCATGTTTTCCCTATAATATATTCCCTGTTTACTGAACCAAATGAACGTGAATCTAAACTTGCATTTCTGTTGTCTCCTAAAACATAATAGCTATCCTTTGCTAATCTGACATCAATGCTCCCTGGTGTGGCAATCCCGGCTGATAAATATTCTTCTTCATCAAGCACAATTCCTTGCGGTAAGAGTTTGTTATAAATATAAATGCTGCCTTTTGAAATTCTAATTCTCTCTTCCGGGAGTGCAATAACGCGTTTAATTAAATAGTCTTTCTGATCTCTTGGCGAGCGAAATACCACCACATCCCCTCGCTGTGGTTCGTTATAATAATAGCTTATTTTGCCAATAATTAAATACTCTTTATCATAAAAATTTGGCTCCATCGAAGGGCCAACCACATAAAACGGCTGAAACACAAATCGGTGAATTGGCCATACAATAATAAAGGCGATGATAACGAGTTTAACAAGATCAAGAATAAATAATACAACAGGCGGAATCTTATGTCTTATGATTTTTTTTATCCTCATCTAAGCTTATTTTTCTTACAATGCCGGTAATCTGCTGTTCAATAATGCGTAGACGTACCGTGATATAGAAAATAAAATAAAATATTAAAATTAATGAAATATATATAACCACATCAGCACCGCGCCCCACGCCTAGTGCCCGTGCGATATAGCTTGACGCCTCAGGATATAAAATAATGCCTGTAGCGGCAATCCAAAAAACAAGCCAAATTAAAAAATTTAAAACACTGACTTGCCTGCTTTTTAATCTAACTGCCAAGCGGCTAACAACAAATAAGATCAAAATTATTAATAATATTTGAATTAAAATCATCTATACAAACTTAGAAAGAATTAAGTCTTTGACTATTCTCAATCCTCCTGCCACCCCCTGACCAAATTCGTTGTAAACAACAGTTACTGGAATTTCTTTGTATCTTAATTTAAATTTATTAATAGCATGAACAATTTCTGTATTGTGAGCCATACGGTCTTGTTTAATCTGAAATTTTTCTGCAACATCTCTGGTAAAAGCTCTCCAGCCGCTATGGGCATCTGTCAACCACAGACCGGTGAAGAACCAATTAACAAGCCGCGCTGGCTTTAGAATAAAATATTCCTTGAAAAACGGGATGTTTGACTTTTTGCTAAGAAATCGCGATCCTAATGTAATATCTGCTTTTCCTTTTGTAATCAGCCCAATCATTGCCTCGATCTCAGACGCCAACATCTGTCCATCAGCATCAAAATGAACAATAATATCTACTCCGAGCCGTAGGGCCGCCTCATTGCCGGTCTGCAAGGCAGCACCCATGCCCCTGTTTATCATATGTTGTACAAGCTTGACGCGCGGAAAAGTTCTTACAATATCTGCTGTTGTATCTGTTGATCCGTCATCAACTACAAGTATGTGATATGGATACTGGCTTAATTCAGTTAATACCGCGCCAATATTATTTTCCTCATTATATGCAGGAATGATAATAATTATTTTCATGTGATTATGTTTACAGGAACAGGGGCAGAGTGTCAACTTTCTCTTGCCTTCCTGTTTCCGCGAGAGAAGCAAGCAGCTTTTTAAGAAAAGCGAAAATATTGATTAAGAAAAAAGATTTTGCCTTTCCCTTTGCCTTTTTCTTGTTCCAGGGTGACTGTGATCGTTTGTATTGATTCATCACCGAGATCAGCTCTGATTTGGTATTGGCCTGGGGATAAATCTTTGGTTGAAAGATTAAAGACATATTGATTTTTATCTAGGTCATATCGAGCAATATTATCAAGATTAGCCTTGCCTGAAGAAACGGCTGGTTGTTCTGGTTGAGGGACTCCATTGATAATTTCCGCGATATAGATCAATGGTTGAATGCCCGAGATAAAATTCTCCTGCGCGTCTTTAAGCTGAAACTTAACGGGCAAATCTCTGCCTAAATTATATGTCTTGTCTTTCTGGAATGGTGGTAAAAATCCAGAAAAGTCATAAAAGACTTTAAATTCTTTGGTTTCTGTAGTGGTATGACCTGCAAAATCAGTGGCAGCCAGGGTAAATACATTTGTGCCTCGTTGATCAAGAATTATTTGTTGACCACTGGTAATTGGTTGATTATTGAAAGTAGCTGAGATACCTTCAATACCTGAAACTGCATCAAAGGCAGAGAATTCAATTACTAATGGTTGTTTATAGATATAACTCTCTGCAAATACAGGTGCCGTTATTTCTGGTGCTGTTTTATCAATTTTAATCTCTTTTGATTTGGCTTCCTCAATATTACCTGCGTTATCAATTGAACGATAAAATAACGTATGAATTCCTTCATCAGTGATCGTAAATGGTTGCGTAAAGGTCTGCCATATCTCTTGATCAAAACTATATTCTGTTTTTTCAACACCCGTACCACCCTCATTATCAACTGCGGTGAGACTGATTGTAACATCTGAAGTAAACCAGTTATTTTGTCCTTATAGTATCTGATAAAGAAATAGTGGTTGTTGGCGGAATAGCATCAACGATACCTGGCGAGATAGAAATATCTACTGTCCCTTGAGTTTGGTGAACTATAACCTCGCCGGGGTTGATGATTTGATTGGAAATGACGGCAGAATCAAAACTATTGGATGTCGTGTCAAAGAAGCGAGCGAAGATGTCATAACTATCTGATGTATCGGGGAGTTGAGCAGCAATATCAGGATTTTCCTGGAAGAATTGCTGCGTATCTTTAGCAAAAACGAGGAATTTCACCTGGGTGCCTTCGGGTACAAAAATCCACTCTTCACCGCCCCAAAGATCACCCGATGCGATGGCACTTGGAATTTGGATTTCGTACTCTCCTATCTCGTAATTCATCCCTACGTGAAGACCACTTGGACTGAATGCATGAAGGTCGAGGTCTGGAGCAATGTTTCCATCATCTAACGCGGCGGCATAAATACGAGGATGCGGTACCTCTCGTGCCACCGTACTCGCATTAAGAGAGAGGGGGAAGAAAAGAAAGAAAATCAAGGCGAGAAGCACCAATACAATAACAAGGGCAACGACACCCAACACCTTTCTCTTCCGCGTACCCAACCGACTAATAACCACGCCGAACACGATCACAGTTAGCAGCGCAGCTACTCCGAAGCTTTTATAAAGTAGGGTTCGCAGCCCATATATCCAGTACTCCGGGTCACCCCTAACCCAATTCGGCCCGAATTCACCGCTATCGCTCTGTGCGTACACGGCATTGAGCCTCTCCGGCCCTCCGAAACTCCACAATCGTCCAAGCAGGTCCAGTCCCGGCCGCATCAGTGCACCCACATAGTTTGTGAGCGATTCATCGGTGACATCGACATCGACCTCGAAACGATCAGGGAGATCCCGCGTACTGGTGACATCAACGATCAGGTCGTCAACAGGATTGCGGTATGGCAAGAGTCCGGCGGTGCCGAGTTCGGCCACAACATCAACGAACGTGATGGTGGTCGGCTGACCATCGACAGTAACCTGCCGCGGTTCGACTCGATACACGACAGCTCCACTCTGCGGAGCATTGGTATCCCAGTCCGAGTACAGCGGATCCGTCGATCTTGCCTCGAGGAGGAAGTACACACCGCTTCCGGCGTCGAAACGCTTCACCAGGTCTCCCTCATTCATCGTGGACAGCGACTCGAGTGTGTGTGGCCCAAAAACAATGGGGTCTTCACCAAGCCAACCGAGTTTAATCTGGCTGTAGGACGAAAGATGCGCAGGGTCAGCACGAAAAAGCTTAGACAGATCCGTTCCCCCCATCAACCCCCAGTTGCCGATCGACCCGCCATCTTCACATCCCCCTACTGTCGTGTAGAGATCACATAAATGTGCTTTGAACTGTACGTCTCCGATGTGATGACCCATCTCATGGGCCCACTCGAGAACCTTATCGTTCTCTGACACCGTGATCCAGCGCGGAATTGGTGCAGGATCAAACTTGAAGGCAAAATCCCTTAGTCGGAGTGGGTCGAACGGAAACACGAGTGCGCTTTCTCGCTCGCCAGGGAATACCACAACCGCAAAATCAGGAAGAGGGGTAATGTCCTGTATCGCAGCGACAAGCGCGTCGTAACCGAACTGTATCGTGCGATCGCGCTGATCCTCAAAATCGGTCACGGAATCACCATTGAAGTCAAGATCGATCCGTGGGTCGTGATTTTCGGAATAGAAGGCCCAGTCATTAGGGAGCTGGTAGAGCTGCCCACCGTTATCGAAGACTTGGAATTGTAAGTCCACCAGCCCATCAATACAGACATCACTCTCGTCACGCGCACCAAAAGACACTTCACACCAATAGTCCTTTACGTCCGGAAACACGTTAGATGTGAAGTGAGCCGCATCATGACTTGGGTCGAAGTTTCTACCGCCGCTCGGCTCAGCTAAAATCACTGCCACATCAATCGTGGTAACTGGAGGAATAAACTCGCCAGTATATGGTTCATCACTCGTAAAAATAAAGTTAATTTGCTCGTCCTCCAACGCTTCACTGCGAATAAACAAATCATCAAACCCGTATGCTCGGTTCGCCTGGGCAGACCCAAAATTAACCCCGTACCAAGACGTTTGTGGGATAATGGAGGCATGGGGCGCCGTTGTCTTTAAGATCCCGTCAACAAACAATGAAACACTGGTGCCGTCATACCGACACGCGGCATGATGCCACTGGTTGTCAAGGGTCCAGGGTGTGGTCACTGCTACCTTGTGGTCAGTGAAAATGTCACAGCCAACACGGACATCGCCAGGACTTTTTTGGATCAAATACAAGCCCGATCGCTGGGCAAGAAGAGACGCCTTTACACACAGGCTTTCACTTAAGTTCTGGCACAGACTTAATACATACTGGGGACGATTATTGTCTCGAAGACTCCAATTCGTCGGGGTGTTTACCCACAAACCAAACGTGGTCTGGGAAAGTGATGACAAGGGCTTGGTTGACTGATTGCGCAGTGCTACTTGGGCACCGCCGCCACGTATTATCGTACCGCCGTTGTGAAATTTGCCCACGTCCCAGGTGAAAAAAGAGGGAAATTGGCCGGTCAGTTCTAAATGGCGCCCATTCGTGGTGGCATCATTGAAATTACCATCTAAGTGGTAAATGGCTTCGTCGATCTTCGCGGGTGGCGGTATATCAGGAAGAGGCGGACCATAGGGTTTTCCTGAGGTAGCGATGGTCGTAATTGCCGCATCACTCAACGCTTCACTGCGAATAAACAAATCATCAAACCCGTATGCTCGGTTCGCCTGGGCAGACCCAAAATTAACCCCGTACCAAGACGTTTGTGGGATAATGGAGGCATGGGGCGCCGTTGTCTTTAAGATCCCGTCAACAAACAATGAAACACTGGTGCCGTCATACCGACACGCGGCATGATGCCACTGGTTGTCAAGGGTCCAGGGTGTGGTCACTGCTACCTTGTGGTCAGTGAAAATGTCACAGCCAACACGGACATCGCCAGGACTTTTTTGGATCAAATACAAGCCCGATCGCTGGGCAAGAAGAGACGCCTTTACACACAGGCTTTCACTTAAGTTCTGGCACAGACTTAATACATACTGGGGACGATTATTGTCTCGAAGACTCCAATTCGTCGGGGTGTTTACCCACAAACCAAACGTGGTCTGGGAAAGTGATGACAAGGGCTTGGTTGACTGATTGCGCAGTGCTACTTGGGCACCGCCGCCACGTATTATCGTACCGCCGTTGTGAAATTTGCCCACGTCCCAGGTGAAAAAAGAGGGAAATTGGCCGGTCAGTTCTAAATGGCGCCCATTCGTGGTGGCATCATTGAAATTACCATCTAAGTGGTAAATGGCTTCATCAATTTGGGCAAAGAGTTGCTGCTGCTGTTGTTGGAAAAGTGGATAAAATAAAAAGAAGAGAAAAAAACAAAAGAAAAAAATTAGCCTTATCCTAAACCATGGATTTAAAAACTTAATTTGTTTATATTCTCTATTAAAAAATTTCTTTCTTATCATAAAACTTAAATTTTATTCGAGTAAAACGAATATCAAGCTGAATTCTTATATGCAGGAATGACAATAATTATTTTATTCTTGGTCATATTTTCCTACCATTGGTCTTAGCAGCATGCGATGTGCTTTTGTATACTCTATCATTTTCTTTAGTCCCTCATGAAGGCTGGTAACCGGGAACCACTCTAATTTTTCTTTTGCAAGGCCTACATCGGGGATGCCTAATGGCCGCATAAACGAGAGCGGCGGCTTAAATATAATTTCTGAGCTTGATCCGGTTAATTCAATGATCTTTTTTGCTAAATCAATAAGTTTATGCGCTTGCGGGCCGCCTATATTAATCGGCCCTGCCTCCCCTGAGGCCATCATACTCATAATGCCTTCAATAACATCATCTACATAACATAATGAAGTGGAAAAGCTTTCATCACCATAGATAACCAATGGCTTATTATTTAACGCCTGGAGTATAAAATCAGGGACCATTTGTCCGTCAAATAACGGCTGACGAGGTCCATAGGTTCTAAAAATACGAACAATTTTTGTATCTACCCCTTGTGCTTTTCGATACGTCGCCATTGCAGTTTCTGAAAATCGTTTTCCTTCATCATATACTGCCCGCGGACCTACTGAATTTAGCTGACCAGCATCACTTTCTTTAAAAGGAACTGTGTTGTTTCTTTTTTGCCCATATATTACTGAAGAAGACGCAAACACTATCTTTGCTTTATAAAACTTGGCAACCTCGAGCATATTAAGCGTTCCTAAAGAATTCGTATAAAGGGTTTGCACTTTCAGTTCATCAAATTTTTTTACTGACGTAGGGCATGCGAAATGATACATCTCTGAAATGCCATGGATGTTAATTTTAAAACCCGCAAGCTCTGGAAATTGTTCAAAATCTATAGGTTCATTAATATCATGCTTGATAAAATGAAAATTTGGCTTTTGCAGCAAATGCTTGATATTATTCACATCACTGGTCCCGGTAAAATTATCAATACAAATCACATTCCCCTGTTCAACTAAACGATCGCATACATGCGATCCTAAAAATCCTGCACCTCCTGTCACTAAAACATTTTTAACCTTGCCTGAATAAAACTTTTGTTTTCTAGGAAGGATTGATAATACTTTACCTAATTGCATGATTTTGAATTATGAATGACGAATTATGAATTAATTTTAGCTTAGCTATGCTCATTCTTCATTATACATTCTTCATTCTGCATTCTGTATTGTTAATATCTATTTTTTCTATACTTTGGCTGACCGCGCCGCGGCTCGTATCCGCTTGACGGTCGTCTCTGCTGAGGGAGAGATGTGCTGCCTTTTACTTTATTTACCATGGTCAGATTAATTCTTCCCTGCTGATCAATCTCAATAATTTCCACTGGGATAACATCTCCCACGCTCACCGCATCACTCGGGTGCCTGATATGACCCTCTGCCATTTTTGATACATGGACCAAACCATCTTGGCCAGGAACAAGCTCTACAAATGCACCAAAATCCATAATACGCGCGACTCTTCCCTGAAATACCTCGCCAACTTTTAATTCTCTGGTAATATCCTTTACCCAATCTGCTGCTTTGCTAATAGACTCATCGCTCTGCGATGTTATATACACCGTCCCATCTTGTTCAATATCAATCTCAACCCCTGTTTTATTAATAATTTCATTAATCACGCGCCCTCCCGGGCCAACAACATCTCGGATCTTTTCTGGATCAATTTTAATAAGGGTCACCCGTGGTGCATAGGGCGATAAGGTTGCACGCGGCTTTGATAATATTTTGGTCATTTTCTCTAAAATTTCTTTCCGCGCCTTGGTCCCTGCGGTAAGTGCCTCTTGAATGATCTCGAGGGTAAGTCCTTTTGTTTTCGTATCCATTTGAATTGCCGTAACACCATTTTCAGTTCCTATAACTTTAAAATCCATACCGCCCGGACCATCTTCTAAATCCTGTATATCAGTAATAACTTTATAACGAACAAACCCATTCTCATCTTCCTCAGACGCTAGGCCAATTGCCACACCAGCAATCACTTGGGTTATAGGAATACCTGCGTCCATTGCTGCTAATATTGAAGCACATGCCGAGGCCATAGAGCTTGATCCATTGGAAGAAACAACTTCTGAGACAATGCGAATCGTATGGGGGAATTCCTCTTTTTCAGGTAAAATAGGCAAACATCCTTTTTCTACCAATGCACCATGGCCAATCTCTCTTCGGGACGTAAACCGCATCGGCCGCGCCTCTCCTACGCTAAATGGCGGAAAGTTATAGTGGTGCATAAAACGCTTTTTCCCTGTTTCCTCCATGGTATCTAAGTACTGCTCTAATCCAGGCGCGCCTAAGGTAACCGCAGAAAGTACTTGTGTTTCACCGCGTGAAAAAAGAGCTGAACCATGAACGCGTGGCACCTTAGCAACCGAACAACTAATGGGGCGTAATTCATCAAGTGCTCTGCCATCGATGCGCTGATCCTTATCAAGGATAGCGCGTGATACTAACTGATATATTAATTTATCCATATATTCTATTGCCTTTATTCTTTTCTCCTTGCCAATTTGTTTTTCAAGAAGCAGCTCTTCAAGTCGTGCCCGCATATTTTCTACCGCACCAATACGCTCCTCTTTTGTTTTTAATGGCTGCTTAAATAAATATATTGGCGCAAGTGATTCCACCAAAACTTGTGTCATTTTTTTGATCTCCTCACGAGAAGGCGTCTCTTCGCTTGGCGATTGGGAAACCATGGGCACTTTTTCCTTACCCACTTTATCAACAATCTCGCTAATAAAACGGTTAATGCGCTCAAAATGTTTAACGCCATATTGGACAGCTTCAAACACTCTTTCGTCCTCTACCTTATTCGCTCCCGTCTCTAACATTATTACTCTTTTATCTTTTCCGCATACCACCAGATCAAGGTCGCTTTTTTCTCTCGCTTCATAGCTTGGATTTAAAACCCACTCGCCTCCTCGCTCTGGCTTGGTTGGCGTTTCCCCTTGTTTTACCGGAATGCGCGAAACACGAACGCCCGCAACCGGCCCCTCCCACTCAATATCAGAAATAGCTAATGCAATAGAAGCAGCGTAGAGCGCCACAATATCAGGATCATTTTCTTGATCAACTGATAATACGGTTAAAACAACTTGGACCGCACGCCGCCCCTCTGAGTTAAACAATGGCCGAATAGAACGATCAATTAATCGATCTGCTAATACCGCTTCATCAGGCGGCCTGGTCTCGCGTTTAATAAAACGCGAGCCCTTAATTTTACCGGCCGCGTAAAACCGCTCTTCATATTCAACCGTGAGCGGAAAATAATCAAGCTCGCCCTCTTGTTTCCCTATTACCGCAGTACCTAACACCGTGGTCTCACCATATTGAACAACACAACTGCCATTGGCTTGTCCCGCGACTTCGCCAATGGTAACGTTTAACTTTTCCCCTCCAACTTGTATGCTAAATTCCATTATTTTAATTTTTTTAATTTTTTAATTAAAAACTTTTTTTTATCCTTGCTCATGTCAACAAATCCATCTGCAGATTCTTTTAATTTAGCTGATGCCGTTTCTCCAAAGGCCATTATCTCAATACGACATCCTTTATTTTCCCGCAAGTATGTAACTAACGGCACATAATCACCATCGCCCGTCACTAAAACAATAACATCAAGTTTGTCAGCTAATTTAATTGCATCCATTGCAATACCTACATCCCAATCCGCCTTTTTCTCTCCACCTGGAAAAATCTGCAGATCTTTCATTTTTACCTCAAATCCTTGCTTGGAAATGGCCTCAAAAAATGTCTGCTCCTCCCGCGTGTTTGAACGAATCACATAGGCAATCGCCCGAATAAGCTGTCTGTCGCCAAGTGCCTGTTCTAACACGTATGAAAAATTAACATTTGCATGATACAGGTTCTTTGCTGAGTGATACATATTTGCCACATCAACAAAAATACCTACGCGTTGATTTTCATATCTCATCCCTCACCCAAAAATTATGCTTTTTTTAATACGAAGCATAAGTATTAATTTATTTAATTTTGACCTTTTATTTCTCATTTTATATCCCCTTCCCAGAACTCGACAAAAAAGCTGAGTATTATTATGAGCGAAGCGAATAACAAGGTTCTTCCGAGCGAAGCGAGGAACGGTTCTTATAATTTCTGGGTGAGGGATTATTTTTTTATCTTTTTAAGCATCTCTTCATAGTTTTTCGGATCATGCACTTCTAAGTATTTTAAAAGCTTTCGGCGCTGGGACACTTTTTTTAATAGCCCGCGCCGAGAAGAAAAATCATGAATATGTCGCTTAAGGTGCTCATTGAGCTCTTTAATTTCTTTGGTTAAAATACCAATTTGGACCTTTGTTGAACCTGTGTCCTTTTCACTTGTTTTAAACTCATCTATAATCTCCTTTTTTTGTTGTTTTTTTCTTTTTTTCTTTTTAAGCATAGTAATTACAATTTTAACATATATGACTATTTTTAGTATATACTAAAGTTTGGATAAAGATGACACGAAGTGTCATTGCGAGCGACCGAAAGGAGCGTGGCAATCTCATATTAAGAGATTGCTTCGTCGCTCCGCTCCTCGCAATGACATCAAAGATGTCACTTCAAGGTTCTGATCCCTCACCCAGTTCGCTGGGTGAGGGACGGAGCGAGTCATGGTTCTTATTGTAACATAATATAAATAAATACACAACAGTCAATCCCCTTTGTCACCCCGCATTTAACAAAGTTAAATGCGGGGTGACAGAAAAGGGGTGACAAAAAAAGATTTTTAGCGTCATACAAGTAAGATTGTTACCACACACTGCGTGAGTCGTAAAAGTAATATTCTTGCAACGCCCTATGGGCGTCGCAAAATATTGACACTATATATATATTACTGTATAATATAACCATGCCAACCAAAATTCAAAAATTAATTACTGATTTTCTTGAACACTTAGAGATTGAAAAAGGATGTTCTCAATTAACAATTAGAAATTACCATTTTTATCTGAACCGTTTTTTAGAACAATCAGGCATTTCATCGCCAGAACAAATCACCTCAGAGGTTGTTCATCAATACCGTTTGTGGCTTTCACGGTTAAAAAACCCGCGCGGCGGCACATTATCTCGAGCAACGCAAAATTATCATTTAATTGCCTTACGCGTATTTTTAAAATACTTACTAAAACAAGATATTGAAACGCTCTCACCAGAAAAAATTGAGCTCGCCAAAACATCTGACCGGCAGGTCTCATTTTTAGAAGGCGAAGATTTGGAAAACCTTTTAGACGCCCCGCTCACTATAAAACAAAATAATATTATTAAATTTCGTGATAAAGCAATTTTAGAACTACTTTTTTCCACAGGATTACGTGTTTCTGAGCTATGCAGCTTAAAAAAAGAAGATATTAATCTTGATAAGAGCGAATTTAGTGTTCTTGGCAAGGGCAGAAAATATCGACTGGTTTTTCTCTCAAACCAAGCGAAACATTGGCTGAAAAAATACCTTGAAATGCGAAACGATATGGATCCTTTTCTCTTTATTCGCCACGACCGCGCTGCTAAAAAAACAACGAAAAAAAAGAAAAAAACGCGATACACATCAGCATCAACAGGTCTCACCCCGCGCTCAGTGCAACGATTAGTAAAAAAATATGCAAAAGTTGCCGGGGTCACGAAAAAGATAACTGTCCATTCGATTCGCCACTCTTTCGCGACTGACCTGCTTTCCAGCGGTGCTAGAATGCGTGCAGTTCAAGAACTGCTCGGTCATAAAAATATTACTACCACTCAAATTTATACTCATGTCACTGACCAACACTTAAAAAAAATATACCAAGCGTTTCACGACAAAAAACGAAAAAAATGATACTATAACACTTGATCATTGGGTGCACTGCCCAGCCCCTTTTCCCTCCCCATAGCTCAATGGATAGAGCACTAGTCTTCTAAACTAGGTACGCAGGTTCGACTCCTGCTGGGGAGACTAAAGGGGCTGGGTGAAAGTCCTGCCAGGCGCACCACCAAAAAAAGTCAAACTCAAAACACATTTTAATAAAAAAAAAATTTTAATTAGTGCGGAAACAGAAATTCCTAAAGATTTCTGTTTTTTTATGTTGCAAATCACAAAACAAAAACAACAAAAAAAATGGTGACATCTTGACTTATCCCCAACAGGGGGATTGACAAAATTGGAAAAATGTGCTAATATAATAGTAATGTAGCCTGGAGCTGCATGCACTGACACAAGTCAGTAAAGTGTTCTATAAATCAAAACACAAACAAAGGAGGTATGTGATGAAGACTAGCGTAATCGCGGTACTCGCAGCTATCGGATTTTCTATCCTGTTGGCCGGATGTGATAATGCTTCGCCCCCGCCCGCTGAACCTATTCGTGCTGATATCAATAACGATGGAACTGTCGAATTTGTCTATCTTGAGATGGACAAATCAAGAACAGGAAATGATAGGTGGTATGACTGGGACCTCAAAGCCGTTGGAGCATATGGAGAATCACAACTTTCTCAACCGGTTGTCCTATTGTCCTTTGAAACCAAGCCAGAAAATCTCAGGGTTGAAGACTACAACAGCGACGGAATCAATGATATTGTTTTCCTCGCCGTTGACAAAAGCATCACTGGGAACGATCGATACTACGATTGGCACCTCATAGTGGCACTTGGTGACGGAAACGGCCAATTCTCTAAAAACCAAATCGTTGCTACTTTCGAAAGACGACCTGGCATTCCGTAGCCTTCTTCCATCAGCCGTATGGTTCGCCCAGCGGCTTTTTTTTATCCCTCCGCCCCATGACACTTTTTATATTTTCTTGGCTAGTCCACAAGGATTAAAGCGGCTTATTCGTGTCTAGCCACCGACTTCCTCACAGGAGCGGTGGCTTTTTCTTTTAATTTCAAACTTGCCGCCAAAGGGAAAATTTGATATGATTTTACTAATGAGCTCCACTCACTAAAAACTTGAAATTGTCGCTTGCTTTCAGGAAACAAAAACTGCCAAAGACCCGGTAAAAAATATCGACTCGAACCATATTTTAGTAGAAAGAAGAAAAGAAAATTTTTTAATCTTACGATATGATAAGTTAGAAAAATTAGTCGCTTTTCTAATCAAGCAATTAACTAAACTAATCAACAAAACTATGATGGAAAAATATCCAACGTTTGAGAATAATCCTGAGGACAAAGAGGATAAGCGAGGCAAAATCCCGGAATCGCTTAAAGTCGAAGCTACAACAGAAGAGGGAAAGAAAATCGAGGGAGAACTTTTCCTGTCTGAAAAGCAGGTAGCTGAATACTTAGCTGAGCATGAATCTATGCAACGGGAAATGCTTGGCGGAAAAGAACACCTTGTATTGCGAGGTATGTCAGTAAAAAGAGCACAAGAACTAATGGATGCTATGGGCACACGAGGTCTAACTGTTGAAGAGTTAGCTGAAGCAATGGTGCACGATGCCGGTTTTGCCAAGCGAGCAAAAGAACAAGTGAAGGCTTTAATGAGCGCGGAAGAGGGCCTCGAAAAAACTTGAATATTTCAAAGCAGGAAAATTGCCAATGGAACTTTTTAATGAAGTAAGGAATGTTCTCGAAAAGGGAGAAGAGGCAATTCCAGAAGCAATTGAAGAAGCTAAGAAAAAATTTGCGGAAGTCGAATACATAAGGAATGAATATAATAATCCGAAATCAGTAAATTTCAGATTCGGTGGTGGCGTACCGACAGAAGGAACGCCCGAAGAAATTTTGAAAGTCGATGATAGTGAATTCACGAGAGTCAAGAGAGAATTGGAAAATAAATAGGTTTTCATATTTTTGGTTTATATTAGCCTCGCGAACTTTTCAACTTGCCGCCAAAAAAAAATTGGAAATTGTTAAATCTTGCGGCGAAGCCGCTCCGAATTATGCAAGAAGAAACACAAATTACAGATGAGTGGGTTCGCTCTGGTCTGCTAGAGGCAATTCACATCAATTATCAAGAATCTACTCTAAATATTCCACCCTTTAAAAAACTTGAAAGCAAACAAGTTTCTTTGTCGTTACCGGAGGCGAACCCACTCCAACAGCAAACGCAAGGGTTAGCGCCAGTTGATCAGATTCTGGCAATTATGCTTTCAAAATCTGTCCGTAGGGGCAAGAAGGCCCTTATTGAGCCTTTTTTGGATTCGGTTCGAAAAAAAATACAAAGTATTGTTGATCATCAGCAGCCAATCAGTTTTATATTACCCACATTACCTTTCAAGGACCAAAGCCCTTTTGTAACTGGCGCATCAATTGGCCATGTTGATTTGGGCGAATATGCGTTTTTCGCGCAAATCAAAAGAATTCTTAATGCGATAAGAGAAGTTTATGCGTCCGGAGCGCACATGACTCTGCTTTGTGATGGATATATATACGCGGATATTTTCGCTAATGGCGATAAAAAAGGAGCCGGACGCTACAAAGCTCGATGTGAGCAAATAAAAAATGATTACGGATTATACAACGAAGTCACTTTGTTCGACATGCGCGAAGTTCTTTTTGATATGCCGGGATGGAAACATGTAGAAGCCGCCATTCAAGAAGTTGTTCGAAAATTATATCAAGCCGACCCAGCCGCAAAAGAAAGATTGGATACTTTAGCCCGGCGATTTGTTTTCCATGTCGCAATACCAAATCATTCATATGAAGAAGCCCGAGTGATTTACTCCAACCCTCCTTGGCCAAATTGGCTTTGGGAGAAACTTTTAGATTCGGCTATTAGGTACAGCGCGCTGCAACTTACTCTTAAAAAAACTGAACTTGTGAAAAGAGCTTTTCCCTCAGCGGTGCGTTGTACTGTTCATCCAAAAGCTGCAGCGCAGTTGCCACTGCATTTAACCAACCCACACAATCAACTATTGCCCTACAATGGTGTTGCCACAATATCGCGACAAGCCCAAACGAGAGGTCAATCTTTGTTCCAAGCTTTAAGAATCAAAAGATTATGTAATATTCTTGAATATGACAACGTTATTGCCGTAGACACCGAAAATTCAAAAGATCCGATTTATTATGAGATCCCTTAATTCAGTCGGCCTGTTCAAGCGAAGGCGCAGCGAACTATTTTCAGTATTCTGCACTTTTTTTATTTTATAATCGAGGAATTTTGAAAATGTCTGAAATTAACAATTTCAAGCATTTTCCAGAAATTCCGAAATTAGTTATGTGCCGAGTGAGCAGAGCGAGCGAGGCACATGTCCAAAATCGCTTAATAATTCTTGTAAAAAATTCTGGCATCAAAACTGAACAATAAACCCTGACATTTTGTTGTATCGGAATTTCTAAATTCCGATACAACAGGAAGGGGGTCGGGGAAATCCCTCACCCAGTACGCTGGGTGAGGGACCAGAGGGCGGAAGCCCTATGGAGAACATCGTTCGCGAGCGTTAGCGAGCGACTATGTTCGCTTATCCACAACATGGAGTTTGACTTATTTTTTAAGCTATAGTATAATGAAAAAGTAATAA
>JALLOP010000040.1 GCA_027718005.1 Patescibacteria group bacterium AH-259-L07
AATTGGTCAGCTGTGGATAACTGTGCAGCTCATTAAACTCACTATCTAGCTGGTGGAAGTCCAGCCAACCCAATTTCCATTAAGGGTTGTAGCTGTATCTGACAGTGGAGGAGAAATCCAAAGCTGGAAGCTCAGATGCAAATTGGAAGTTTTTAATAATTTTTGGTAAAATAAGAATTGTGCGCCAGCGTAGCTCAGTTGGTTAGAGCGCTGCTCTCGTAAAGCAGAGGTCCTGAGTTCGACTCTCAGCGCTGGCTCCAAATACTAGCTTGTAGGTAGTAGCTTGTAGCTTGTAGGAGATTTTCCAAGAAGCCAAAGAAGCTAAATTAGTCTTATCAAGTGCCTAATAAGCTACAAGCTAAAAAGCTAAAAAGCTAAATTTATGATTAAGTTTATCAACGTTAGTAAATTTTATTCGCCAAAGACCTATGCGTTGCGAAATGTTAGTTTTCATATTAAACCACATGAATTTGTTTCTATTGTTGGGAAATCAGGAGCAGGAAAAAGCACGATCGTAAAGTTGTTAATTGCAGAAGAAAAAGCAACAAAGGGAAAAATTGTTGTGGGCGGATGGGATATTACGGAAGTTAAGCCAATTGAAGTGCCATCGCTTCGCCGCCAGATTGGCGTGGTGTTTCAGGATTTTAAATTATTAGAAAAGAAAACAGTGTATGAAAATGTTGCATTTGCCTTAGAGGTTATTAATATGCCGCGCAAAAAAATATCACCCATTGTAAGACAGGTTTTAAAAATAGTGGGGCTGAGAACTAAAGCTGATTATTTTCCTCAGCAGCTTGCGGCAGGCGAAGCCCAGCGCGTGGTTGTTGCACGCGCACTTGCGCATCGTCCTAAAATTCTTGTTGCAGATGAGCCAACTGGCAATCTTGATCCGATTACTACCAGAGATATTGTTGAACTGTTGGTCAAAATTAATGAGTTAAGTACTACGGTGTTGTTAGTTACCCATAATAGAGAAATTGTGAATTTTATAAAAAAGCGGGTCATTACGCTTGATCGAGGATTTATCATAGGGGATCAGGTAAGCAAGGGAAGGTATGTGATATAATTATAAAGGGGATTGCCCCTTTAAATTGGCCATGAAAATCCCGTTTAACAAAGCCAAAAAAGAGACTTAAAATCCAATTTGGCGCGATTTTGATCAAAATGAACCAACAAGCTAAATAATTAGTATTGATTTTTTTTATTTTTCGTGTAAAATATATTTACAATAACTTATTATAAATATTTACACTATTTTATATAAAATATTAACATTATGCCTGTTTCTAAGAATATAAAAAGACAAGCACTTAATTGGTATAAAAAGAATTATCAAAAAAGAATTGTAAAAAGAAGCGATTTTAGTAATGTTTATTTTATTACCTATTTATTGAACCACAAACTTTTATATCGGCTCAAGCGGAATATATATTTAGTTAAAAAAGCAGAAGAATATCCTGAAGAAGTTTTCAACCTCATATATTGGAAAATAGTTAAAGAGCGGCTCAAGAGATATAAACCATATAGTATCAGATCAATATCAGCAATTTACTTACACCTTGGTGATCAATCTATATATCCTGAATTGTTAGTATATACTAAACGACGCGTGTCTCATACCATAAAACTCGGCTTTGGGAAGAGCGTTATTATCAGATATGACCCATGGTTTGATTCTGAGCTCACAAGCACCATTTCAGCAGGCGGCGCTAGTCTTGTTATTGAAAAAGGAGAGAAAATTATGTTTGAAAGAGTAGAAAAACATAAAGATTATTTACGTTTTTTAAATACATATCCATTTGATATACGTTTATTAGATTTATTATATGAGGAAAGATCGCGACCGATCGTTTTTAAAAATTTAATAAAAGATTTTCAAAAGGTTGGCAGAAATGACATTGCTGCAGCGCTTACACAAATTATTAAAAAATACACGCTTTATAGAATATCTCTTAAAATGAAAAAGACACTCCGAGCAGAGAAGTATCCTATTCTAACAGAGAAGCTAGAAAAAAAACCATGGACCTTTCGCCAAGGGGATCAGATTCTGGAATTTGAAAAAGTTATTAATAAAAAGTTTTCTACCCAAATTAAAAGTATTAAAAAACATACATTGGGGTTTCTTTTAAGGCAAGCTCGTGAGCATAAAAAATACGATATTTACCACTCTACTACAATTGAGGGCTATCGTATCTCGCCGCAGGAGGTTGAAGAAGTGCTTATTTTTCCTAAAAAAACAATCAAAGAAAAGGATAAAGAAAAGTTAAGAAATAAAATGGCAATTTTAGGATACCATTATGCATTTGATTTTCTTTTAAAAGAAATCGAGAAACATTACCCACAAAATACGGTGACACAAAATCTTATTAAAAATATATTTTTTAATCTTTTCAAACCCTCTGTTGAATCAAATGTTATAGACCGCCTTGACCTTGTTCGCTATAGAAGAAATCAAGTATTTATACGTCATTCAGATTATATTCCTCCATCACCAGAAAAAGTCTTAGATTTGATGGAAAATTTTGAAAACGTTGTTAATACTATTATTTGTTACGATTCATCCTTATCCTGACGGCAATGGCCGAACCGCTCGGTTGTTCATGAATTATGTTTTACTCTGTTCAGGTTATTCATGGATTACGATAACTGTTGAAGAGAGAATTAAATATTTTAAAGCACTTGAACAGGGGCAAGTTAAAAATAATATTATACCATTTGCCGACATGATTATTAAAAAATTAGAAAAGAAAAAGCCCTGACACAAAGTCGAGGGTGAAATCACTATGTTCAGTATAACACTATCTAGAGCTTTGTCATTTATCAATTGTGGATAACTTTTTATGAAAGAATATGAATTATTAGAACATACGGCGGATTTAAAAATTCGGGCATATGGGAAGGATTTACCTGAACTTTTTTCCCATGCGCTCAAGGGAATGTTTGAGATATGCCGGCCAGAAGTCAAAGAACAGTCAAACGTTATACGACGCATAAACGTAAGTGCAACAGATTTAGAAGCGTTGTTAGTAGAATTTTTAAGTGAGGCATTATATTTAAGCGATGTGAATAATGAGGTATATTTTCAGGCGGAAGTAAAAATTAAAGATAAAGACAAAGAAAAGCGTTTAAAAGGAAAGGTTAGGGGCAAGGGAATCGAACAATTAGGCTTAGAAATAAAGGCAGTAACCTGGCACGATTTAAGCGTAAAAAAGATCAATAACCATTGGGAGGCAGTCGTATTATTTGATATATAGCTTATGATTAAAGAAAATTTTAAAAAAATAAATAAATATATATGGGAAATTCCTAAATCTTTTAGGCATGATATGAGAGTACCGGCCAGAATTTATGCCTCAGAAGCCATATGGGAAGATATTGAGGATAAGTCAATGGAACAATTGATAAACATGGCAACATTGCCGGGCATTGTAAGATATAGTATGGCTATGCCAGACGCTCACCAGGGTTACGGTGCATGCATTGGCGGCGTGTTCGCAACTGACATTTCTAAAAATGGCATTATCTCGCCAGGATCTATCGGGTATGATTTGAACTGCGGCATACGAGTTTTGTCAAGCAGTGTTGATGTTAGGTCAATGCGACCGTATCTAGAAAAATTAGCTGATGAGCTATATCGGTCAATTCCTTCTGGTGTTGGCCGCGGCGGGAACATAAAACTTGATAAACAATCCATGAATAAAGTGTTAACCCAGGGAGTAAAGCAGGTAGTATCACAAGGATATGGAATTGAGGATGATATTAAACATTGCGAGTCATATGGTTCATTAGAGCAGGCAGATTCTTCAAAAGTAAGCGACCGTGCTAAAATGCGTGGAAGAGATCAGTTAGGTACGCTCGGATCCGGAAACCATTTCGCAGAAGTACAAAAAGTTGATACAATTTTTAATACAGAAATTGCAGAGAAATTTGGTCTAAAACAAGGGCAAATTGTTGTAATGATCCATACCGGGAGTCGCGGACTTGGGCATCAAGTTTGTACTGATTGGGTAAGAACATTTAATCAAAAATTACCAGAGTGGGGGATAAAACTTCCTGATCGAGAGTTAGCATGCGCGCCTATTAATACGCCTGAAGCACAAGGATATTTAGGCGCAATGAGCGCAGCTGCTAATTTTGCGTGGTCTAACCGACAATTGATTACCTATTTAGTTCGGCAGGCATGGAAACGGATTATTCCTGCAAGCTTAGGTCATGACCTAAAATTAATTTATGATGTTGCTCATAATATGGGAAAAGTTGAAGAATATGAGATTAATGGTAAAAAAACAAAAGTGATTGTTCATCGAAAGGGGGCAACCCGTGCATTTCCACCGGGTAATCCAGAATTAGCTGAAGACTATCAAAAAACTGGCCAGCCAGTATTAATCCCTGGAAGCATGGGAACCGCTTCATATATTCTAGCAGGTGTAGAAAGTGGAGAAGAAGCATTTTTTAGTTCGTGCCATGGTGCAGGACGGACCATGAGTCGAAGAGCGGCAAAGCGCGCAGTGCGCGGGTCAGATTTAATTAAAGAGTTGGCAAAAAAAGGTATTATAGTAAAATGTAGATCATGGGCAGGCGTTGCAGAAGAGGCGCCTCTGGCATATAAAGATGTTGATCAGGTGGTAGACGTTGTTCATAATGCAGGGCTTGCGCAAAAAGTAGCACGATTAGTTCCGTTAGCAGTAATAAAAGGAGAGTAGGCGAATTATGAATGATGAATTATGAATGATGAATTATTGCGTTTGCTTTTTTAAATAATTTGTTTACAATAAATAGTATTCAATAAAAAAATTTTTAATTTTGCTCTGTCATTTTGCATTCGACCGAAGGTCGTCCTGAAGGAGCGGAGCGACTGAAGGATCTCATAATACTCGAATTTCTGATATAATGAGATCCCTCGCTCACTCCGTTCGCTCGGGATGACACTGCGTGTCGTTTTGCATTTGACCGAGCTGTGTAAGCGGAACTTATGGCTAAAGAAAAACAAATTGGAAAAATTACCCATTATTTTGGAAAGATCGGCGTTGGTGTGGTAGAATTAACGAAGAAATTGAAAGTAGGGGATACCATTCATGTCACTGGCGGCTCGCGGGATTTTACTCAAGAGGTGAAGTCAATGCAAGTTGAACATGAGAATGTTGAAAAAGCCAAGAAAAGAGAGGCCGTTGGATTAAAACTTGATGAAGCTGCCAAAGATGGTGACAAAGTATTTCTTATTGTATAGGAACGAGTTTTTATAATTGAGGAATCTGAAAAATCCTGAAATAAGCAATTTCAAGGATTTTCCCAAGATTCCGAAATTAGTTATGTGCCGAAGGTACATGTCCTAAGTAAAAAGACGAATGTATGTGAATCACGGATTCGCGATTCGTGCATATTTATTGTGTTGGAATTTAGAAATTCCAATACAATAAGAAAGGGGTCGGGGAAACATGGTTTCCCCGTAGAGGAAAACAGCGAGCGAGCTTGCGAGCGAGTGTTAGAAACCGCGGGTTTCTAAAGAACAGAGTTCGCGAGCCCTGCCTGCCGGCAGGCAGGGAAGCGAGCGACTATGTTCACTTTATGGCGAAAACATCAGATAAGATTTCATTATCAAAATCTAAGCTTGTTAATATTGGATTGTTAATTGTTGCGTTTAATCCTTTGCCATCAGGCTTGATTTACGGAATTGCCCTATGGCGTGAAGCATCGACGAAGAAAGAGGGTAAACTTATAATAATCTTTGCTCTATTGTGGGGAGCAGTTGCGCTTGCATTAGCGCGAAAACATTTTGGCGTATGATCCCTCACCCAGCAGCCATAAAATGCATTCGCATTTTCGGACGATATTTCTGTTACTGGGAGAGGGGCAAGATAAAAATATGTTGATAATAATAAATAATAAAAAGCTCTGCATTTTAGAAAATGCATGGCTGCTGGGTGAGGGATGACACAAAAACAAATTTACAATTTAGCGATTAAAAGTGGTATTGCTACAGATTTTAGAGGCAAGAAAGAGATTGATAAGCTTTTGGCACGGAGAAAAAAGCAGTACGAAAAATTAAGAAATTCAGAAAAACAAGAGTTTGACACAGAGCGATTAACCAATCCATATTCAGATACCCGAATTTTGGTACCAACCAAAAAGCCAATTAAGCGTATTTTAGCTGGTATTGATATGGAAGTAGGAGAGGTATTGCTTGCACATCGCCTTGGTGATATTGATTTGGTTTTATCTCACCATCCTGAGGGGAGTGCTTTAGCCGGTCTTGATGATGTGATGCATTTGCAGGCTGATGTTTTGGCGCATTATGGCGTGCCTATTAATATTGCAGAAAGTTTGATTTTGCCGCGCATTAGAGAAGTAAGTCGGGGAATCTCACCCATTAACCATAACCGAGCGGTTGATGCGGCAAAATTACTAAACATCGGCTTTATGTGTGTGCATACGGCGTCTGATAACATGGTAGCGCAGTATTTGCGAAAGCGAATTGAGAAGAAAAAGCCAGAATATGTTGAAGACCTTTTAGCATTTTTAAAGTCAATTCCTGAGTATAAAGAAGCAATAAAAATTGGCGCAGGGCCTCATCTTCTTGCCGGCCGTCCTGAAAACCGGTGCGGCAAGATTGCTTTAACTGAAATTACGGGCGGTACTGAGGGCGCTCCGCAGATTTATGAGAAAATGTCTCAAGCTGGCATTGGAACGACGGTGGCCATGCATTTAAGCGAGAAACATTACAAGCAAGCAAAAGCAGCGCATATTAATGTGGTTGTTGCCGGACATATGTCTTCAGATTCATTAGGGCTTAATCTTTTTCTTGACAAGCTTGCCCAGAATGGCGTTGAGATTGTTCCCTGTTCAGGCCTGATTCGTATAGAGCGATTTAAAAAGAAATAAAATCTCCTTTATCACCATTTTTGTCACTCCGCATTCAATCTATTACTATTTGTCACCCCGCACTCAACTTTATTGAGTGCGGGGTTTGGCTTAAATTAGCCCAAATCGGAGGCCCGACCTCCGATTTAAGAGTATCAAAAAAGCCCTGAGATTCAGGGCTTTTTCTAATCCTTTCACTACCCAACAAATAATAAGCCAGGAGAAATATCGGCGTAACACTTAGATGTTCTAATCTTATCTAGTGAAGAAAATAGGTTTGCCTTTCCTTCTTGTGGCCCATGAGATAATTTGAATTTGATACAAGGTGAGTAATCTAGATGAGAAACAGCAAGTCCGGCAAGGCTAAAACTTGGAATATCTAGTGCTAGCAATATTTCAGGATATGCTATTATAGCAGCAACTGTTTCGGTTATACCAGTAAACATAAATGGATCAAACACAAAATGTTCCGAGAGCTCACAAAGAGATTCATCGGCAGTATCAATGCTATATCCTTGTAAAGGGTAAGGGAAATAGATCCCTATTGTTGGACTTTTTTTCATTCGATCAAGGTGGTCATCATATTCTCCAGTTGCAGGAAAAATATCTCGTAGCTTCACAGTAGAGGAGAGGCGCAAGATTTTCTCCATTGCCGCAAGGAATATCCCGTGTAAGAATTCATGGTAGTTTATTGGTGAGTTTCCAGTAGTGTCAGCGACTCCTGGAAGGCAAATAGGAAGATATGTGCCTTTTAATATATTGGCGATGTCTTCACCGTATTTCTGAATTTCTTCAATGAGTAGGTTGCTTTTCTCTTCGAAGCCATCCGCTGAGGGGAATATCGTTTCTTCGGGAAAGTATTTTTGGAGTCGTTCGAGTCGGTCTTTATAGTTGATCTCTGGCTGTTTAAGATAGAAAGCGCGATCGGGATCAGGGACAGAGAAAGCACTCGTGAGATTTGGAGATGGGATAAGTCGTCCATTTTTATCAAAGAATTTTGGCGGTATATCTTCGACTATAATCTTTTTTCTGTCAGCAAGAATTTCACGAATCGCTTCTGAGCCTCCTGCTTTACGTATTTTATGTATGACTGTAGCAATTTGACTACCAGTGAATTGGGCAGCGTCTTTTAAAGGATCCATAGTATTCCTCCTTTTGCTCTTTAGACTTTTGATTCATCCAAAGAGTATTGTGCCCCTACCTGAGGCCCAGGATCTTCTCGTTGTTAAGAAGACACGTTAAGTATATTATAACGTTAAAAAGATGTCAAGAGAAGAGCTATCCACACAATTAAAAATCAAAAAAGTCCCGCAATTTGTGGGGACTTTTTGTTTACCCGTCAATGCCAATTCCTCTTAGATCTCTAAACAGTTCTACTTTGAGGTCAAAATGTCGTTTGGTAACGTCAACTTTTTCTGGTTTTTTATCAATTATTTGTAATTCCTTCCATGATTTAGTTTCACATGGAAATGGTATTTTTACTCTTTCAATAACAACACTTTCTGTGGTAGAATTTGTTTGTTTGGTAATAAAACAACGGTGAACTCCGTCAAGTAGTATAAATTTATTACCATGTACTTCAACCATCGGAGGCACATAATGAGCTAATACATATTGATTGTCAAAGTCTATTCCAATTATTATATAGGGAGTCCAATTAGATATACCGCGCGGTATAGTAGTAGATCCAGAAAATAAGCTGCACATACTTTCCATAATTGCGGTGTAATGATCGCGGTAAATAAATCGCTGACCTAATGAAAGCGTATCAAGATCAGTGCGCCGTGGATTTATTTTTGCATGAGCATAGATTTTTTCATTTTTATTACCCAGTAGCGTTATATTCGAGAGCAAAGAAATTAAATATTCCATTGACATATTTTCGACCGTAATTATTGTTTGAAGATCTCGAGGGGCAACAACATTAACAATTTTATCCCATTTATTAAATCCAGTTTGGTAGAGGTCGATTCTCGTACGATCCAAGAATTGCTGTACCGGGATTGGGTCCATTTCACTTTTATAACGGATCTTTGACATTTTTATCTCCTTGTATTATGGTAAAGAGCAGAATCATTAATTATGATAAAAGATATGAAGAAACGTGTCAACACTAATTTAAGAATAGGTTTTGACTTTGACGGCGTTATTATTGATCATACCCCTGGCAAAATTAAAAAAGCCAAAGAACTTGGCTTTGATATTAAACCATATCAGACGCCGTCCAACAGATTAGAAAATATTATTGATCAATATTTACATAAACAGATTCGGAAATATATTTATGGTGGAGGAACAGTGCAGGCTCCAATTGTTGATGGAAGTAAAAGAGCATTAAATATACTTAAGCAAGGGGGTTATGAATTATTTATTATTTCCAGACGCGAGCCTCGATTTCAATTGAATGTTATAGAATGGCTTGAGAAAAATATTCCTGGTATTTTTTCAATAGAAAGAATTTTATTTGTTCCGAAAGAGAGGGCGAAAGATGAAGTATGTCAGAGATATAATATATCAATTTATATTGATGATAAGGTTTCGGTTTTAAAAAAGATAAAAAGCGTCAATAAAAAGTTTTTATTTGATCCGTATAACCTTAGAGACGATTTTGATTTGGGTGATATTCAGCCCGTATCTTCATGGAATGAATTTTTAGAGATTTTAATTGGATCAGGATCGGAATCCTGATACAATCAGAAAGGGGTCGGGGAAACTGGGTGTTTCCCCGTGGAGGAAAACAGGGAGCGAACTTTGTGAGCGACCGCTAGAAACCGTGGGTTTCTAGAAAAATAGTCGTGAGCGAAGCGAACGACTATTTTAAAAGCCCTGACATAATCAGGACTTTATCTTCGCAAGGCGTTTTTTCATCGCCTTAATTGTTTTTAAGACAATGGCGTTGCCCATTTTTTGTGGGTTCATATCAGTGGTGTCGAGTAAAGCGACCGGGTTATTTGATTTATTAAATGCCTTGTAGCAGTCTTGCCAAATAGTAATAAGATTTTCTATTGATTCAGGGTTGGTTGTTTCACTATGTTTTTCGGTAACTGCCCATTCAGCTTCCCGCCGCATTGCTTCTTTTGGTTCGCAGGTGATAAAAAAGCAAAGATCGATTTGCTTGAGAATTTCTGGTTGGCTAAAGAATTTTTGAGCAGCATCAGCAACTACATTAGAGATTACTTTTTTTCGCAGCCAGTATTCTTGCCAGCAAAATGCATCATAAATTGCTCGATCAAAGAGCAATAGGTCAAAATCAAGGCTGTAGATATTATCAAGAAGTTCAGACAGTGCATAAATACCGGTTCGTATGTTATATAGATGAGTTGTACGGGGAATTTTTTTAGTGATTTCTGCTCCTTCGGCAGGGTTATTAACACGCCATCCTGCTCTTATAAAGAATCGTGTTAATGCATCTCTTATAGAGGTTTTTCCTGTTACAGGCGTGCCGGTAATTTCAATAACAAACGGACGGTAAAATTTCTTTGTTTTAAGATGGGTAAATTCTTTGAGGATTTGTTCAGCGTCTTGTTCAGAAGTTTTTTTCACCCCGTTAGAAATTTGCTGTTTTGGCGGCATAATATCCCTCCTTTCTTTTCTGTCCCCGTTAGTAAAATTTCTAACGGGGTTCATTGTTTTTCCTCCATGATGGATAATTGTAAGAACTGTTAATTATAATAAAGGGATGGGGAAATACTGTCAAGTGTGGCTTGACTTTTTTGAAGCGTGAGATATAATATATATGTATTGTTCTTTAAATAATCAATTGGAGGATATATGAAGATCAGTTTGATTTGTCCAGCAAGAGGCAGGACTGATGAAGAAGAAAAGAAAATCAACGCGCATGTCAAGGTTTTAGAACAGCGGGGAAATGAGGTTCGCGAGCCATCTCGAGATACTGATCAGAATGACGAAATCGGATTAACGATTGTTGAGGATCACGAAAGAAAAGATAGACTATGGAGCGATGAAGAACATTGTTGGTTGAATGAAACTTCAGAGGGCAGCTGGTTTGATATAGCACAATCCCGTGCCGTCAGGTTGTTTGTGCCAAGCAAAAGACTTGTTTGGATAAATAAAGAGCCTGATTTAGGCAGATATGTAGAGTTTGAGAGAAGCATTAGATTGGTTAATCCTATTGTTATATGGTGGGAACCAGAGTGGGATTGGCAAAATCCTAAAAGTATAGATTCTCGCTGGCAACTTGCTCAAGCACGAATGGTTCAATATTTTATGCCAGAAAAAAGAATTGCCTTGTCAAATGTTGATGAGCTTGAGATAACACCAATAAAGAGCTACACTAATGTCGCGCTCGCAACACACCTTGAATTAACTGCTGATACTGCGAAGACTCGCCAAGATTTATTAGATGCGCTTGCAAAGGTAAAATCAAATTAACAAGAAAAGGGAAGCAGTGCTTCCCTTTTATTTTATTTCCAGTTTATTTTTCAGACAATTCTTTTATTCTTTCCCATATTTTTTTATTTGATTCAAGCTTTGATTCTAGTTTTTTGTCGTGAGGTTTATGGAATAAACCTTTTTCTAGTTCTGCGTGCATGAGTAAGAGGCCTTGGAGAAAAGCGGTTTCTCCTACCAATATGTGTATTACCTCACTATGTTTTTGTCTTTGCTGTTCAAGTATAGAGATG
>JALLOP010000041.1 GCA_027718005.1 Patescibacteria group bacterium AH-259-L07
GTCGTGCACGAAGAAGCTGTCCAACCCGACCCCTAGATCCCGCGTTCCCACCGCGAACGCTCGCGCGTCGTTCTCAAAGCGCATCGACGCTTCGGAGTCCGTTGCGATGAGGTTGACGTCATGTCCGCCGGCAGACGAGGCGATGTGGAGGGGTTTCGTTGGCACCGTCGTCCCAATGCCGACGTTGCCGGTATCATCTATTCTCATTGCCTCTGCTGTTTGATCTCCTGTATTAATATGAAATTGGAGATTTCCTTTTAGTGTACTTGGTGTTGCTTGGGTGACATCAGAAACTATAAACGCAGTATTTCTATCAGAACCCAAAACTCCACCTAGTGGCGGTACTCCAAAACCAATGCCTGACTCCTGATTCGTTGCTTCGGTTTGCGTACTCACCATAATGAAATTGCTTGCTGTTGAGCCGCTGAATTCAGCAATTTCTTGATTAGAAGACCTCACATCAAGTGTCTCTGTAGGGCTCGTCACCCCGATGCCGACGTTGCCCGTGGCTCCATCAATAGTTATATCTGCACCCCTGGTGTTGAGGGCAGAAATAAATAGCTTATCAACAGGATTGGCATAGTTGATGTACACCCTGTCTGTGTCAGCGGCATCACCGAACCTCAAGATTGTGTCAGCCTCAGATGTCAGTCTTAATTCAGTCGCTGCCGAAGAACGAAGATGGAGCAGAGTTTCAGGATTCGTCACGCCAATGCCGACATTTCCCGTGTTGTAATAAATATCATTGCCGGAGGGGAGCCAGGAGCCGCCGCTGCCCGTGGTCACCACGGTGTCGCCCCATTTTAGAGTACCTGCTTCGGAGTATAAACGGTTCGTGGTGATAGAGGGAGCAGTCGTATCGCCAATATAGAGCCGGCCGCGCAGATCAAGTTTTTCCTGTGGCGTTGCCGTGCCAACGCCGACCGTGTTCTCTATGGTGGTAAGACGGACCACATCGCCGTCATCAGACCAGCCGCCGGCAGAGCCGCCGGACACACTGCCTTTGATAATAACTATTGTTTTGCCGGTCGCGCGCGGGGTATTAAAGGTAATCGTATCAAAGTCGGTCTCAACATAATCATTACCTGAGCCCGTCTGCTGAAGCACCCCGTTATAAAATACGAGAATCTCATTATTGCCCGTGGAATACGTGCCGGCCGTAATGTCAAACACGGTTTGATTCGCCGTGGCTATATATTCCTGGCGCCACTCAACACCGCCGCCGACGCCTCCTCCTCCTATGGCACCCCATATATTCGTATATCCTTCAAAGCTGCCCGTTGTGGTGTTATACCGAAACATGCCTGCGGCCGGGGACCCTGGCCTTTCTGTGCTTATGCCTGCTGGGATTTGAATCGCATCAGTCCCTCTCATATCTAACGTTACGACCGGGGTTGCGGTCGCAATACCAATCTTACCGGCAAAATAGTTGGCCTTGGTTGTGCCGAACGCATTAATTGAACCGGCAGTATATAATCCCCAGTCAGTGGAAGCGGGATCAAGATAATAGGTTAACGTGGAATCATCATAATCCCAATATTTTGCGCCGGTAATATTTCCTGTTGCGCTCCCATCTCCAAATACATCCAGGGGCGTGCCGGCTACTGCAGAAGCAGTGCCAATACCAACTTTGCCTAATTTATACTGTGCTGTCGGACCTATATTAAACGGCCTAGGCACATTATCACCCGGCGGCGCGGCTGAAGGAGGAGTGAAAGCGCCCACGGGCGCAGTAACCAGTAACCCGTAACCTGTAACCAGTAAAAAAATAAATAAAAAAACTCCTGCGATCAAGAATCTGTGTCGACCGACTCTTTGTGTCGGGAGCTGGCAGGATTTTATCCTGCCCTGTTGTGCGTTGTTCATATATATAATTATTAAATTTTAAATTTTAAATTTTTCTCCTTCCTCTGAGATTCAAGCTCTTGAGGAGATGTGAACCTCTTTAACGCAAAAATTTGCCTTGTGAGATAATGATGTTATCCAATTCCTGAAAGGATCAAGCTCTTACTTTACATGCATTACACCGGTCTCTTCTTCATGCATACCGCAGAAAAAAGCATAGTCACCTTTTGCCGGCGCCTTAAACGTAACTGCTTTGGTTTGCCCTATTCTTAACCCAAGTCCAATAGCTTGCAATTCATCATCCTCAAATTTTAGTACATGCGACGTGTCTTCTGATGTTACAAAAAGCGTAACTACAGAGTCAGCCGCTACGGTAAATTCATCTGGCTCAAACCTCCTGTCTGTAGAAAGGGTTAACCGTATTGCTTCTTCAGGAATCTCTTCTTCTTGAAGTACGCGTGACTGCTTTGGCGCGGTAGAAGAGCCGGGCAATGCTTCACTTATCACTGTTTCTCCTGTCTCACTTATTACTTCGCCTTCTTTGGTTACTAAACTTCCGCCTGGAACTACTTCTTTTGCCTGTTTTACCTTCTTTTCCAGCTCTTGTTTTCTTGCCGCTTCATCCTTTTCTGTTACTGTCTGCTCAGTTTCTGATGTTTCTGGCACCGCTCCTTCTGGTACTTTTCCTTTGGGAATGCCTATCAAGAGAATCCCCAAAACAACTAAAATAATAATGATAACTATGGTCCATACCGTAGATTGTTTCATATATATTCAATTAAATTGATTGATTATTTACCCTGTTAAATAATTTGTTTTACAAATTAAAAATCAAAGATTTTTATTTAACAGGGTGAATCATTGATTAGTATACCATATTCTGGAAAGAAAAACCAATACAGGTGTGGATATCTATGAACCAAAGATCTGCCACTTGGGAAAGTTCGTTTTTAACCTTCGCTCGTAATCTGAATACGTGCCGGTTGCTGAAATATCAATGCCAATAGGCAGGGTGTTATTCCCCGGCGTTAACCTATATGTTTCATTTGCAGAACCGTTATTATTAATACGAATCTTATAATACGTCGTTGATGCAGAAAGAGGACTAAGATTATAGGGAAAACTTACATTAAATTCTTGCGAACCGTTTGAGCACTCACGCGGCGTGCCAACTTCTGAACAATCCCATGATCCTATCGTAGTACAGCTATAAATAATTAAATCGCTTGGCTCAGATCCTCCCACGCGATCAATTAACAAACTCGTCGGATAGGCCGCGCCGTCAATATCCATGTCAAGCTGAAATGACTGATCAGCGGAAAGGGTAACATCCCATGGGTCTGTATTGGTAATCGTATTGCCATCATTCGGATCTGTGTCATCAATCACGACGCCTCCGCTCGCCACAGAATATGATCCGCCGCTCGAAAGCGTACCGCTTAACTCACACGTAGAAATATCTGCATAGTTTTTTTGCACGTGATATGAAGCCTTTTCAAGTCCAGATTCAGCAGCAAAATAGGCAATTTCAGAAACTTCGGTCCCTTTTACTGTTCTGCTATGGCGAATAATCGTATCCCCTACTAACACCGTGCCGGTCAAAATAGAACCGATGATAAGGAGGGTGAGAATTAATGAGAGAGACTCATTTTTTTTCATAATTACAATAGTTAATTTTCAAACAGCCATTTCCATAGCGGGATAAATATAATTTTTTTATTTTTAATTGTTTCCTTCCCCTCAAAATCAGAAGTAATAATCAGCCCTTGCCCTTGCTTAAGTTCATTCATTGCCTTGAACAAGCTCCCTACCTCTCTCTGCCGTGTTTTTATCCCGGCTATATTCCAACAAACTTGAATCAACTGCTTAATCTCATTTTTTTCTTTAATCACAAAATCAACTTCTTTATGCTGTTGATCTTTCCAATAATACAGTTCAATATAAGGATTTTTTTCTTTTTTCCGCAGTAATTCTAAAAACACAACATTCTCAGCTATTCTTCCGATATTTTGACTGAATTTAAACCCAACAGCATTGGCAAGCCCTGGATCAATGGCATACACTTTTCGCGGACTTTTTTCTTGTTCTTTTATCTTATATGAAAATCGTTTAACAAAAAATAAAAGATACGTGTTGGTAAAATAGTTAGAAAATTTTTCTATGGTGTCTGTAGAAACCCCAAGAAATTTTTCCAAAGAACGAAATGTAATTAAAGAAGATATATTACTCAAATAAAATCGTAAAAGCTCTTTTAATTTTTCTGCTTTTCTCACCCTATATCTTTTAAGCAAATCTTTTTCTAATAAGTCATTAAAATAGGTTAAAAGGATTTCTTTTTTATTTTCTCGCAGGACCACTTCAGGAAATGCACCAGTTTCAAAATAGTTCATTAAAAAACCTTTTATTTCTATTTCCCGTGCTACCAGATCTAATATATCCTTTAAAGAAATAGTATTGAATTGTAAAAATTCCCGAAATGAAAGCGGATAAACACTCATATCTAAATGCCGTCCGGTCAATAGCGTAGCTAATTCTCTGCTTAATAGTTTAGCATTAGAGCCGGAAACAGTGATATGGGCTTTTTTAAGCTCATGCATGGTTAAAACCCATTTTTCCCACTTTTCTACCTCATGAACTTCATCAAGAAAAAGATATGGCCTTTTTTGAGGGCGGAGAACTTCTAAATATGTTTTATAGATTTTTTGCAATAAAGACGTATTAAGCTGAGAAAATCGTGGATCTTCAAAGTTAATTATTAAAATTCGATTTTTTTCAATGCCATTCTTAACTAAATCTTTTGCTAATTGGCGCATAATAAATGACTTACCGCTTCGTCGCGCTCCTGTAATAACTACTATTTGCTCATTCTGGAGCATTTTTTTCAATTTTTCCAAATAAAAACTTCTTTTAACTCCAGCTTGTATATCTTTTTTCCATAAATTCCAATCGTGTAAAATTTCTATTATTTCTTGTTGAGTCATATATATGCCTAATACTTTTTAATATACTCGACAAAATTATATAATTTTGTCTATTATCATCTTTATTATTCGACAAAATTAAAGTATTGTCAAACCAGCACCATTTTTATCATTCTTTTTTCCGAGTATTAGCAAGAAATGATTCCCTTCTTTGTCTATCGTCTTTGAGAATAGCGCTGCGGTACGGTTTGCTGTAAGATTAAATCTTTGGCGCCGGGTTTTTCTATTAATGATTTTAACCGCAAAACAATAGTCACGCGCGGATGTTCATACGTGGTTGAACCAGGACTAAATGGATCAGTGGCGGGAGAGATATAAAAATCTAAGCGTTCAACAGATGAGTTGGTCATGGTTATATTTTGATAATCTGTGGTACAGCTCGTTGCCTGACAACGCTGAAGAATACACCGGCTTGCCCCACAATTACCACTGCTGGCAAGATCACCCCTATACCGAACTTGATTTTGCGGACTTAAAAAATCAAGTAAATAGAGCTCATCTTCAGGCGTGGTAAGAGACGTATAGGAATCATAATCAACCCGACCACTTCGAATATCTTTGACGATTAAACTCATTAAGAACTGACCGTCTTCTTGTAAGTGAAGCTGGCCTAATGATCTTTCTCGTGTCCCAATCACATTAAGATATACCCCGGTCGCTGACACAATTGCCATAACGAGTACGCCAAGTGAGACCATGAGCTCGATCAGGGTGAAACCCTGCTTCAACTTAACAAAATAACAATTTAACAACTTAACAAATTTCATTTAAGTGACTTTATTGCCCTCCAAAGCATTGCGCCAATTTCATCGGCCATTCTTATGCCATTTTTATAATCCTCTTTATTTAAAAAGCTCTCTTTCAGAGAAAAATGAAGTAGATATTTCGACTCTTTAAGCGAGCCGTAGGCTGTTTCCCAAAAATTCTTTTTAACTGCCTTTCTCTGTCTGGCGAATCCCTCGATAAAATTCAAAATAATCGAAAGACTGGACCTTTTTAATTGATTAGTTGTTATATAAATTTCCTCCTTTGGAAACTTACGAGATATTTTAAATATAAAATGTACATAATCGTCCATTTTCTTTTTTAGCTCATCAAAAAAATTTTTATTTTGATCTTTTCTCATGTTTAATTGTTATCTTGTTTAATTGTTAAATTGAACTCATCTCCAATCCGTAAGACGGACTTCCGTACTTATGGTATGAGGGCCGCTGCGCTCAACCCAATATACCGTGGAAGTAATTGTTTTCTCACAATTTGTCACGCTGCAATTGCCCCCCAACAGATCCCCATCTGCAATGGTTACCATGCGGCGGAACAAGGTACCTATCGTCGCACAGCTATAGTAATAATCAAAGGATCCATCTCGGCACAAATAGCAGTTGGTACAATCTGCAATAACCTCACTCCCGGAAAACGCTGCCGCCGTAAATGAGGCATCATTATAATCAACAATATAATCATCGTTTGGCGTCAGGCCATACGGCCAAGAATTAGCAGGATTAAGCTGGTTGCTGTTTCGGATCGTTATGGCTAGCTCAGCTCCTTCTCGTGCTAAATTTATGGCAATAACCCGAAATTCTGACTCACCGCCAAGGCGCAAATGTGTCAGACCAATACCTAAAATAGCCACGATCGCCACCATAATAATACCAACGGCCACGATTGTCTCAATAAGAGACTGAGATTGCTTCAATTTAACAATATAACAAACGCCTTGCTTTAACAAACGCCTTGCTTTAACAAACGCTGCGCTTAAACAATTTAACATACTAACAGATTTTTTATTTTGAACTTCCTTCACGTTTAATTGTTACGTTGTTTAATTGTTACGTTGACTATGGGGTTTTACGCACATCAACTTGGCCCTGGGCATTGACCTCAACATAGGCATAGCGATTTTCTCCCGTATGGCGCAAGATAATTAAACTGGTACCGGAACCGCTCAAGGATGTTCCCGCGCCCGTCGTGCCCACATAAATAGCGCCTTTGGGTGGGGTAAAAATAACAAAGAAGTGATCAAATTGATCAAGGATAATATGCTTACTTAACGTAAACGTTTGAATATCCGTATCAAGTCCATCATTATATTGATGATTAGAAATACTATTGGTATCAGCAAATAATTTATAACTGCTGCCGGTAATATTCACCCCATAGCCGCCATCAGGCCGTGACCCTAACGTCCATTTGCCTGATAAGGTATTCATTTGTGCCTGCTTAATTACGGCGCCTAACTTTTCTGCGTTTGAATTAAGGTCAATTACCCCGCCACCGGCGCGCATATTTGCAAATACCATACCCGCAATAATGGCCGTGATGCCAATTACCACAAGCATTTCAATTAATGAGAAAGCTTTATAAAATTTTTTTGACATATTTGGCTATTGATTTATTCTTCTGAATTTGATATACTGTTATTGCTGTGGGCGGCGCGTAGTGCCTAACCTGATTGATCAGTCAGGAGACGAGGGGTGCAAATCCCCTGCCGTCCATAGTTTTTTTACCCTGTTAAATAGTTGCCGTGCAAATTTAACAGGGTGAAGTTATCCACAGGCGTGCGATTGACAATATATTTTAATATGTTATACTACTATTAGACTGATCAATCAGGATATGGCATTAATACTATGCCCGACTCCCAAAAGTCCCGATTCTATCGGGATTTTTTTGTTTTATAAAAAATACCAGTTAATAATTTGTTGGCTATACAAATATGCAATAAGGGTGCCTATAGCAAGGAATGGGCCTAAGGGAATCTGACTTTTTATGGTTTTTTTCTTTTGTATGAGCAAAATTCCAGAAATTATTGCACCAATAATATAGGCAAAAAAGAGCGCGATTACCACGTTATACCATATGCCCAGCGCCGCGCCCATAAATAACCCGATACGCACATCACCTAAACCAACCCCTTTTCCTTTGGTAAGGATATATTGCAGTACAAAAAATACCACGGGGATTACCATTGCCAATCCTAAATTTTTAAATACTACAAACTTGGACACCGAGTGTCCAAGTGCAACAAAAACGGATGATCCGGGTAATTGCGCAATAATAACTGATAATGCAATAACAATACCTGTTGCGGGCAATAAAACTATATCTTCGATTTTTAAATATTTAATATCGTAGACAAAAATAAAGACCAGGGTAAAAAATACAACCCAGTCTTTAAATATAGAGAGGATAAACCCAGCATATTCTGCTAAGGTTGGCACGGAAAACTGATAACTAATAATTGACAATTGATTATTCAACTGCCAGATAGAAAACACAAATAATAACCCCATGACAAGTTCAATAAATGGATATTGCCATGAAATCACCTTATGACAGTATCGGCACCGGCGCCGCAAGACCAAAAACGAAAGCAAGGGGATATTGTCATGCCAGACAATGGTTTTTTTACAGTGCGGACATTGTGATCTGCCCCATAAAGACCGTTTTTTATACAATCGATAGACCACACAATTTAAAAAACTCCCAAACGCCAGGCCAATGAAAAACACACTAATATAGAATATAAGTATCAACATGTATACTATTATACTAAATTTAAGGAAATTTGACTATTATTTTTGACTTTTGAAATAATAATCCTGCTAAAAATATACTCGTAGGAATAAGATGGAACATACTTCGACTAAACGCAGTCTGCCCAATGGCAGAAATAGCCGTGGGCGTGAATAAATATAAAAAACTATACGCTATCACAGCGCCCAACAATAAAGCAAACAACCATGCTAATGGCAGGCGCACTGCCTTATTCCAGTTCAACATTAGAATCAATATAAAAATAAAGGGCCAAAAATGAAAACTTTGAAACCGAAATAAAGCAGTAAGCATTGGGAAAATAGCCTCAGCATGAAATCGATCCAATGCAAAACTCCCTTCAACATTAATATAATCAAGCCCGGCAATCAATTTAAACAATGCCCAGGGCGCGAAAAATAAAGAAAAACATCCAATCCATATAAGCCACTGCTGTATTCATGATTTGTGAAATCGTTTTCTTGCAATACCATACACGCTTACCACCACAAATAATACTACGGCAAGCAATATCCCTTCAAATTTTGTCCACGAACCAATGCCGGCAAACAATCCTGATATATACAGGTACGGTGTCTGCTGTTTTTTTATAAAAACATAAAAACTGATCACCGCACCAGTAAAATAAAACGCCAAAGGCAGGTCTGCATATGCACTAAACCCGTGGTAGGTGATAAGCGGCATGGTTGATAAAAACATGGTAAAGAGCAAGCTGTATTTTCGCGAACAAAAATACCGCAACCCTGCATATACTAAACCAATCAAACAAAGAAAATATAAGGCAAAGAGAGCTGAAATCATGCTGTCATAAAATGAGCCCATCCATAGTGCAGTCCAGGCCTGAAATAAAGAAAGATGAAGCGGATAATTAATATGGCCACCCCCGCCTAAATAAAATGGATGACTGGTCTCTAACGGGATTATATTCTCAGTAAATATTACTTTTGCGCGAAGGCTCCAGTTCGCCAGCGCGTCAAATGCAAATATAGGGCGGAGCAAGCCTTGAGAAAAAACAAATATAACCTCGAACACAATAATGGCAACCATGAGTATCTCAAGCCTTGACAGCTTTGGTATGCGCGAAATTTTTTCAAATATAATATAATGATTGCGTTTGATTATTACAAAGCATACGATCAATACTGCGATAATAACAGGAGCAAGAAACGATAATATAAGTGATATACGCATAAAAGCGAGAAGCAACATAAATATGGTCAGTACACCAGCTCCGAGCCCATATGAGAGCGCCAGACGATACAATCCTCCTATTTTTTTCTGTTTTAATATAAAGGAAAGGATGCAAAGTCCCAATAAGACAGGAATAATAATAGAAAAAAATAATCCAAGATAAAGCATACTATTGTTTTAGCCCATATATGCGCTTATGCGGCGCATATTCTTTTATTAATTGATATGAATCTGGTATGGGTAATTGCTCTTCATCAATGCCAAATATTAAAATGTAGTGTACTGGCATTGAATTTCTCAAAGCAAGGTGAGGATAGAGCCAATACTGCGCCCATACTTGAAATGTTGCATGTGGGGAGACCAGATACACGGTTTTGTTGGTTTTTGTATGTGTTTTTGCAAACTCAAGAAATTGATAAAAATCTCGGTAAGAAGAGGTGTAGTACGTATCAATCAATCGCTCGGTCATTCGCGCCTGCTTTCCCGCCAAAGAGCGGCCATGCAAATCTTTGCCATCATTTACCAGCCAGCTGATTTGTGTCCCTGCCATAAATAAAAACGCAGCAATCCATGCCGCTGTCATAATATATAATACTAATTTTTGTACAATATGCCATTGAATTCTTTTCTGTATCACGCGTAAACCTAAAATAATCAAGGTGCCTGCGATAATAAGGTATATATAAAAGTTAAGCGGCTGGCCAAATAATGGTATCTCCGCAATAAAATTAATCGTGCTGTATGGCTCGGGAAGACGAGGAAAAAATTGTTGTATAACATCAATGATCATATGCTAAAATAACATATATTTTCTCATAAAAAAATTCCAAAAGAAAATAAAAATGCGTGCAATTACTTTTGAAATAAGATAATGAATCAATATAATTTCAGTAAAAAACCACATAAGCACTTGGTTTAAGCCAAGCCCAACTATGCCAATTAAAGAAAAAAGAGCCAGCTCCGCTGGCCAATGACGAATCTTTCTCTTATTAAATACCCACCAAACATTGAGAACATAATGGATTATTAATGCCACCACATATGCAATTGCTGCTGAATATAAATAATATATATGAAAAAATTCTGTTAACACAAATAAAGCACTGATGTCAATAATAAAAGAAATGCCTGCAGTTGCGCCATAGCGAAGCATCTGTATATGCGTTTTATTGATCTTGTTTTTGACTAAATTGTATATTTTGTATAAACGCAAAGTTCCAAATTAAACAACGTTTTATTTTTATATCCCCTGCACTAAAATTTTCTTGGATAATTTTTTTAAAATCTTTTTTCGTAAAATGATTAACATGCCCAGGAGTACTCCCTAATCGTTTGATATAAGCAAAGCGCAAAAGATTGCACAGCCGAAACCAGGGCTCATACGGCACAGAAATTATTATATTGTTTGCTTTTATTTTTTTTATATTGGCAAACGCCTTTGTATACTCTTTAACATGCTCTAAAACTTCGAGCATAAGCAACACATCATATTCTTTATTTTCTTTAACCGTTATGGCATTACCAATTGCAAAATCAAAATCCTTAAATGTTCTCACGTCTGCTATGTCAAGTCCCTTTATATAAACATTGGCATATCGTTGTTTTAAGCGTTTTTCAATTTCGCCCTCGCCACACCCAATATCTATTATTTTTTCGGGCTTTATTTGATCTAAAAACCCAAAAAGGGTATGTAAAAATCTCCTGGTCATCCATACAACCACTGGATTTTTGCTATTATACTTATCAAAATAGTTTCCTGTAATTATATTATTCTT
>JALLOP010000042.1 GCA_027718005.1 Patescibacteria group bacterium AH-259-L07
AGAGAAAATGTAATGAACAATGCACCAGTGCATTTAAAATTATTCCTGACGAGCTGCAGTTTTATAAAAAAATGAATTTACCACTTCCCCGACTTTGCCCGAATTGTAGGCATTACCAACGGCTAAAACAGCGCAATCCGTTAAAGCTCTGGCATCGCATTTGTCAGTGCGCAGGAGAGCAGTCTGATAATAAAATATATCAAAACACTATTAAGCATTTTCACGGAAGTAATCATTGCCCCAATGAGTTCGAAACTACGTACGCACCAAACCGCCCTGAGATCATCTATTGCGAGAAGTGTTATCAGATTGAAGTTGTGTAAACATTGCAATAACAAAGAAAATATGCTATAATTTCTAAAGGTGAATCAAACAAGAAAGTATTATTTTCTTGTTTGTGAAGCTTGAAGAAATTTCAAGGTTCTGACGAAGTCAGGTTCTTAAAGTAACGATATTATGTTGAAAAAAGAAGAAGATACAAAATATGAAAAAGATATTGTTTATCTTGCCAAAACTGATTTCCGTGCTCAGGAAAAGCTTTTTGGTATTAAACGGAAGGATCGACGTCAACATATGTATGTCGTGGGGAAGACTGGCACGGGAAAATCAGTATTTATTCATAATATAATTTTGCAAGATATTATGAATGGCGAGGGAGTGTGTGTTGTTGACCCTCACGGCGAGCTTGTTGAGACCATTTTGACTAGCATTCCTAAAAAGAGAGAAAAAGACGTAGTATACTTTAATCCGGCTGATACTGATTATCATACTGGTTTTAATGTGTTAGAATTGCCTGATCCCAAGTATAAACATTTAGTAGCATCAGGACTGATGGGTATTTTTACTAAAATGTGGGCAAATGTGTGGTCAGCACGAATGGAATATATTCTTAATAATGCTATTTTGGCTCTTTTAGATACGCCGGGTACTAGCTTGTTAGGTATCCCACGGCTTTTAGTTGATAAAGAGTATCGGCAGAAAATTATTGCAAATTTAAAAGATCCTGTGGTAACAGCATTTTGGGTAAATGAGTATGAAGAATGGCAGGATAGGTTTCGAAACGAAGCAATCGCGCCGATTCAAAATAAAGTGGGGCAGTTTCTTTCCACCTCATTAGTACGTAATGTGGTAGGACAAAGCAAGAGCACAATTGATTTGTTTGATATGATGAATACAAAAAAAATATTTTTAGTCAATGTGTCAAAAGGAAGAATTGGCGAGGATAACTCAGCGCTCTTAGGTGCCATGTTGATTACTAAGATTCAGCTTGCTTCTATGGAACGAGTGCGTATTCCAGAAGAAGAGCGCCAGGATTTTTACTTATATGTTGATGAGTTTCAAAATTTTGTTACTGATTCATTCGCAGGTATGCTTTCTGAAGCGCGCAAGTATCGCCTTAATTTAGTTATTGTGCACCAATATATTGGACAGTTAGTCACGGATCAATCCACCACGGTTCGCGATTCAGTGTTTGGCAATGTGGGGACTATGATTACCTTTCGGGTAGGCGCGGCTGATGCAGAATTTTTAGAAAAAGAGTATGAGCCAGAGTTTACGCCGCAAGATATTGTGAATTTACCCAACTACCGTATCTATCTTAAGTTAATGGTTGATAATATTACGTCTCGTCCCTTTTCTGCAAAAACAATACCGCCCTTTACACTTCAAGGACAAAAGCCGGTTGAGGTACAAAAACTTATTGAAACGTCACGCAAGTTATATGCGGTCCCCACTGCTGAAGTAGAACAAGAAATTAAAGAGTGGAGCAGTGGCAGTAGTATAAGTAGGGGAAGCGGCACACATGAAACAGTGTGTTCAGTGTGTAATAAGCAAACTAAAGTACCATTTAAACCACAACCTGGTCGACCTATTTATTGCAAGACGTGTTTAGATAAAGTAAAAAGCGGCGAAATCCGTCCGCCCACGGTTGAGCTTGAAGCTGCGTATACGGAAAGAGGGGGTTCTTCATCTTTATCAGAGCTCGGCATTGAATTTGAGCCAGAAAAGCCGTCTGCCCCGTCTTCTAGTAGGAGACCATCACCATCGCAGCGCCAAAGACCATCTTCACCACCGAAAAAATCAGGTAGTAAAAGTCAAACACGCTGGTAGGTTTAACTTTTTATCTTTAATGCGATGAGACTATATATTGTTGCCACCCCGATTGGCAATCTTAAAGATGTAAGTTTTCGTGCCATTGAAATATTAAAGGCAGTTGATTATATTTTGTGCGAAGATACGCGTCAAACTAAAAAATTACTCTCTCATTACCATATTACAACCCCAACCATAAGCTATCATCAACATTCAAAACTAAAAAAAGTTAACTACATTTTAGATTTACTTCGACAAGGTAAAAATTGTGCGCTGGTTTCAGATGCGGGGACACCATCAATTTCTGACCCAGGAAACAAACTCATCAGCGTTGCACACAAAAAAATAAATGGGATAGAGATTATACCAATTCCTGGTCCTTCAGCATTGGTTGCGGCATTAAGTATTTCTGGTTTTCCCGCCGACCAATTTATATTCTATGGGTTTTTGCCAAGGAAAAAAGGGCGGCAAAAAATATTAGCGCGCATTATTAAAAGTAAAACAACAAGTGTTATATATGAATCTCCGTATCGGATTATAAAGACATTACAGGAATTAAGAGTATTAGGTTTAGATAGAGAAGTCCTTGTGTGTCGAGAGTTGACCAAAAAATTTGAAACCATATATCGCGGAACCATTAGTGAAGTAATTGATCAGATTAATAAAGATACTATTAAAGGTGAATTCGTAATTGTTATTGCGCCATAAACATAAAAACATATGTCCAAATTCTATATCACTACCCCCATCTATTATGTAAATGATAAGCCGCACGTGGGCGGCGCCTATACAACGATTGCAGCTGATGTTTTGAGTCGATGGCATCGTATGAAAGGAGATGACACATTCTTTTTAACCGGCACTGATGAACACGGGCAGAAGATAGCACAGGCGGCGCAAGAGCAAAACATGACGCCACAACAATTGTGTGATCAAAATGCAGCAAAATTTCAGCAAGTATTTGACACGTTGAAGATTTCATACGATCGATTTATCAGAACAACAGAGAAGCCTCATGAAAAAATGGTATCTCATGTTTTAAATACCATTCAAGATAAAAAATTAATATATTCAGGCACGTATTCTGGCTTGTATTGTGTCGGATGCGAGCGCTACTATACATCAAAAGAGTTAACAGGGGGTAAATGTCCGCTTCATCACAAGAAGCCGATTACGTTATCTGAGAAATGTTACTTTTTTAAACTATCCGCGTTTCAGAAACCATTACTTCGGTTAATTGATACCAATGAGTGGGTGATCGAGCCAAAGGAGAGAAAAAATGAAGTTATGGGATTTCTTAGATCTGAAACATTAGAAGATTTAGCTATTTCTCGTGAAAAGGTAGCATGGGGCATTCCCATTCCATGGGAGCGGTCGCAAAGTATTTATGTATGGATTGATGCATTGTTTAATTATTTATCAGGAATTGACTGGGACGGCAAAAACAAAAAAATGCCAGATTACTGGCCGCCAGATGTTCAATTAATTGGAAAAGATATTTTACGGTTTCATGCAATTATTTGGCCTGCATTTTTATTGTCGTTAGATATACCATTACCAAAACTATTATATGCACATGGGTTTTTTACGGTCGGTGGACAAAAAATGAGTAAATCATTAGGAAATGTATTAGATCCTGAAGAACTTGCTACTACGTTTGGTCCTGATGCGCTTCGTTGGCTTTTGCTTTCTGCATTTCCGTTTGGATCTGATGGCGATATATCGGTGTCAAAGTTTTATGATAAGTATAATGCTGATCTGAGTCATGGGTTAGGGAATTTAGTGAGACGCACCATCGCGCTCGCGCTTAAATATAAAGGCGCGATTGAGCCGCCAAAAGCAATCAATGTTGATTTTAAACAAATGATTGAGAAAACATGGAAAATATATGAGGGTGCACTTGATGATCTTAAATTTGAAACTGCGACAGGCGCGATTAATGATATAGTGACGTTTTGTGATAAATATATTGATACAAAAAAGCCATGGAAAATGTCTTCCTCCTCCTTGTCATCTCAAGACGCCGATTTATCAGAGTCGAGGGAATATCAAACGATTGTATATAATTTATTAGAGGTACTTCGTCACATATCATGGTTAATATATCCGTTTATGCCTAAGAAAAGCAATATATTGTTTCAGTTATTAGGGCTAAAAACAGAAACAAAAAAATTATTATCTGAAGGGAAACAATGGGGAAAAACTGAATTTAGAGATATTATTCAAGGAGAAGTTTTGTTCCCAAAGTTATAAAAGTAAATAAATCTACAATAATTAAGCAATTATCAATTCTCAATTTACAATTTATAATCAATTTTCAATGACTCAATTTTCAATCAATTCAACTGAATCAATCCGATGTCAGGCGACGATCCAATTTCCAAAAGTTTGAAAATTAAAAATTGGATCATTCAATGGAAATTGAAAATTAAAAATTGAAAATTTTTAAAATTTGTTTATAAATCAATATTTGTAGTAAAGTTTAAATATGACTTTCTTCGATCTCATTCTATTACTCATACTATTCGGCTTTATTTGGTTTGGGTTTTGGAATGGTTTGGTTCGTACGATTGGTGGTATTATTAGTATTCTTATATCAGTGTTTGTGGCAAGTCGATGGTATGAAGATTTAGCAGTAAAGCTATTGCCGATTTTAGGTGATAATTTTAATCTGTCGCGCATTTTAGCATTTATTGCGGTGATGGTAATTGCGCATTTTATACTGTCGGTCATTATCCGCATTATTGATAAGTTTTTTAAACTTCCGTTTTTAAATATTTTAAACCGATTAGCTGGCGGATTTTTTGGCCTTATTGAAGGGGCGTTAGTAATTGGTTTAGTGTTATATTTTTCAACCAAATTTCCCTTGGGCACTGGATGGTTAGAAGCGCTTGATAGTTCGCGCTTTGCCCCTCCTTTAATCGGTTTTGGCAAAGTATTGCTTCCGCTCTTACCTGAGGCACTTAAGCAAATAAAGTCCTTGTTGTAGCATTGTGGAAAACCGTAGGGTATAAGTGACCTTGACTTGAATTTAGTTTTTTGTTATTTTTATATCATGTTCTTTATTATATTCATTAAGGAGGTTGATTATGAACCCGTATGTTGAAAGTGTAGAGCCGGTGTGGAATAATCCGCAGCATGTGTTTGTCAACGATGTCATGGTTGAGCACTTTGCAAAAGAGCTTACTCAAGACGAATTCCCTTTACCCAACTGGCGAGAACCGATTTTTCCTGCCAAGGATGATGAGCAGTTTATTGAATTTTTAGGAGTGAGCTGTGCAATTGATTTTTGTTTTACTGATTTTAAAACCGAAAAAAAATTTGATGTAGAATATCCAAAAAATAGCGGCAAAATTTGGTATGGATCCGACGCAATGGAAGCGAGCTTAATGCGAGCGCTTGATCAAGGTATTCCTGTGTTAGATTCTATTTTTCTCGCCGATACGCTTGATGAGAAGATCGCAGCTCAAATTTTTGAACCAGTAACAACGCCAATTCCTTTATTCAAAGAAAGAGTAGAAAATTTAAAAAATGTTGGCCTGATTTTGACAACAAGCGAGATTAAAAGTTTTGCCCAGCTTTTTGAGGAAACTGATTTTCGAGCGTTTGCAAAAGGAGGTGGAATTTGTGAAGTACTACCATCACTGTTTTCGTGCTACCAGGATGAGATGCCATGGAGAGGTCTTATTCTTGAGTTTAACAAGCGGGCACAATTGCTATCCATGATCTATTATGGCAGGGCCTCGGATTCTGGTGGGGCGCTTCCGCTGCTCAAAGATCCAGAAAACATTGGACCCCTTGCTGATTATCAGAGGTACCCAAGGTATTGCAAATGTTAGGAATTCTTACCTATCATCCTAAACTCGCAAACATAATTGAAAGCGGTGAGCTTATCCCTTCAAGAAGTTATAGGGAAGTTGAGATTCGCGCGCAAACTATTCAAGCAGTTTCTAGGCTTTTGCGAAGTATTAACAAGCCCCGCTCAGATAATGATCAGATCACCATGGCAGAACTTGATTACGTGCTGTGGTCTGCAGGCAGAGAGACTAAAGCTCGCCATCATTACACCTATAGTACCGCATATTAAAGCGAGGAACACCCTCGCTTTTTGGATTGAAGGAAAAAGTCAGGTATGGTATACTAAAGGGAGTTAAAATGAGATCTATGAAGTATAAACGAATTTGGAAAAAATTGCTGACACATATAATATAATGGTATCTCTATGGCAGATGTTTGGGCATGTGATAGTATACTGATGGTGGTAATGGCATAAAAAAATGCTTGACGTGTACTATTATAGGTGGATTTTACATTTAACTTTTACATTTAACTTGACAAATTTTTAAGAGTTCTCTATACTAACTCCAGTTATTTATAAACTAACTAAGAGGAGAAAAGAATGGAAACATATGCATATGGCTTTCCGCACTATGGAACAAACAGGGAATATAAAAAACTGATTGAAGGATTTTGGGATAAGAAAGTATCAGAAGAGGAATTGAGGTCCGGCTTAGAAAGCTTAGAAAGAGAACGGATAGATTTATATCAGAAATATGTTGATTATTTTCCTTCAGGCGAGATGACAGTATATGATCCAATGTTAGATATGGCTGTAATGCTTGGTATCTATACGTGTGAAAATCTTGACCAGTATTTTTATCTCTGTCGAGGTAAAAATGCATTAGATCTGACCAAGTGGTTTAATACCGATTACCATTATTTGGTTCCAGAAATTTCATCTATCCCTAGTCCATCAAAAGTACGGTCAGCGAAAAAGAGATTTAAGAAATTACGTGTTCAAGAACAAGGCATTCCGTATCTGATTGGTCCGTTTACGTTTTTAAAACTGTCAAAAGTATATGAAAAAGATAAATTTGAACAGCATTTGCTTGCATTAGCTGAGGCATATGCCGAACTGATACAAGACTATGATCTTATTCATATTGACGAGCCTGCATTTGTACAAGATATTACTGATCATGAGAAAGAATTAATACGGCGTGCTTATAAGATAATGAATCAAGCTCATAAAGATATTTTCTTGTTCACCTATTACGACAGTGTTGATTTTCTCGAAGAGTTGTATCAGCTTCCGGTAAAAGGTATTGGGCTTGATTTGATTTATGGAAGCAGAAATCTTGACTTTATACTTGAGCATGGCTTTCCCGATGACAAGATTTTAATAGCAGGTATAGTAGATGGGAGAAGGGCATTATGGAGAACAGATATAGACAAAGCAGTAGAGATGGTAAATGAGCTTTCGTTATATGCGCCTGATTTTATGATTTCAAATGCCTCTCCCCTGTACCATTTGCCTATAACGATTGAAGGGGAGGAGCAGCTTGATTCTTGGTTGTTAGAACAGCTGTCATTTGCCCGCGAACGTTTATATGAACTTCAGCTGATTTCTCAGGTATATGAAGGAGAGGTAGAAGAGTCACCGGAATGGTATACGCCGCGCGATCAAAAATATTTTACTGTTGATAAACAGCTACAACGCCGACTCAAGAAATTACAAGAGGCTGATTTTGCCAGATCAACTCCGCATACAGAACGGGTTAAAATTCAGAAAAAAGTGTTGAATCTTCCGTTGTTTCCCACAACGACGATCGGGAGCTATCCACAGACTAAAGAAGTGAGAAAAGCGCGTGCAGGATTTAAATCAGGAAGAGTAAGCAAACAAGATTATGATACGTTTGTGAGTGAGAAAATATCTGATCTAATTAGGTTTCAAGAAGACGTTGGACTTGATGTTTTGGTCCATGGCGAGTTTGAACGATCTGATATGGTTGAGTTTTTTGCACAAAAACTCAATGGTATAGCGACGACAAAAAATGGATGGGTTATCTCCTATGGCACGCGAGGATATCGTCCGCCAATTATCTATGGTGATATATCAAGATCAGAACCAATGACCGTAAAAGAAGTTGCGTATGCGCAAAGCTTAACTGATAAACCAGTTAAGGGAATGTTAACCGGGCCGGTAACGATTATTGCATGGAGTTATGTCAGAGATGATATTCCTATTCATGAGGTTGCATATTCTATTGCCCTATGCCATCAAGATGAAATTAAGGATTATGAAAAAAATGGTATTAAAATTATTCAGATTGATGAACCAGCATTTCGGGAAAAAGCGCCATTGAAAAGAAGAGATTGGGCTGCCTATTTTGATTGGGCAATTAAAGCATTTCGTCTCGCATCGCACGCAAAACCAGAAACACAAATTCATACCCATATGTGTTATTCAGAATTTTCAGAGATTATTGACTATATTGTAGATATGGATTTTGATGTTATCTCAATTGAGGCAGCACGGTCGCGAGCAGATATTATACAGGTATTTTCAAAAATTGAATTTAGCCGACAAATTGGATTAGGTGTATGGGATGTTCATTCACCAGCAGTTCCTGCCGTATCTCAGATGGAAGCAATTGTGAAGGAAGTAGCAAAAGTCGTACCTATTGAAAATATTTGGGTCAATCCTGATTGCGGACTCAAGACAAGAAAATGGGAAGAAACCATCGCCTCACTTAAGAATTTAGTAAAAACAGCACAACGTTTGCGAAAAAAATATACCTCGTCGTAGCACGAGGTTATTTTTTTATTTGGGTCAACCCCGTTAGAAGTCCGAGTCATTTGATTCGGCAGAAACCAGAGGTTTCTTACTTCTAACGGGGTTGACAAGTAAAATATTTTTTTTAAAACCGCCCCCTTCCGGTCCCCGATGTCCTCTTGGACATCGGGGATCTTATCTTGCTTGACAAAAAAATTTTCCCAACCACCTCGAGACCCGACCTCCTCTTGGAGGTCGGGTCTCTTGCCCTTGACATCTAAAAAATTTTATTTCATAATTTTCAATATGGTGAAAAAAATATCTACAAAATGGCAAAAATCATTGATTATTGTTGCAGTAGTAAGCTTGATTGTTGGTACACTATCAGGTACGATTGCGGGTTTTTATGCAGCAAATCTTGTTGCAAGCGGGGACACTCCTTTTTTATACTCTCTTCTCTATCAAAGATTATTTCGCCCTTCAGAACCTTCCATAGAAACTCCCTCTCCCGATTCCCGACTTCCCGCTGGAAGTCGGGAATCCATGGTTGTTGAGGTTGTAGAACAGGCATCTCCTTCAGTAGTTTCGATTGTGGTATCAAAATATGTTTCTCGCTATTATAGCACGTTTCCACAATCACCCTATGATGATTTTTTTGAGGAATTTTTTGGTCCATGGCCGTTTAATGATCGATTTGAGCAACAACGTGCGCCACAAGAGGAAAAACAAAAACAGCAAGTCGGCGGCGGCACCGGGTTTGTGATTTCTGCCTCTGATAAACTGATTTTAACTAATAAGCATGTAGTTTCTGATGAAGAAGCAGAATATACGGTGGTAACCAATGATGGTGATACATATGAGGCAGAAGTATTAGCGCGCGATCCATTTAATGATATTGCTGTATTAAAAATAAATAGTGAGGAATTTAATTTAGATGAGGTGGTATTAGGTAATTCAGATAATTTAAAAATTGGGCAGAGCGTGATTGCGATTGGCAATGCCTTGGGAGAGTATCGAAATACGGTAACCAAGGGTGTTATTAGTGGAATTGGCCGCCGTGTGGTAGCAGGTGATGCTATGGGGCAGTCAGTAGTACTTGAGAACGTAATTCAAACTGATGCGGCCATTAATTTTGGCAACTCAGGCGGGCCATTAATTAACCTGAGCGGTCAAGTTATTGGCATTAACACGGCCATTTCTCGCGCAGGCCAGTTAATTGGATTTGCGATTCCCATTAGCCAGGCCAAAGTAGTAGTAGAAAGTATTGAAAAATATGGAAAAATTGTACGGCCATTTTTAGGTGTGAGATATGTATTGATTAATGAAAAAATTGCAAAAGCAAATAACTTAGATATTGATTATGGTGCGTTAATTGTCAAAGGATCTCGCTCAGAGGATTTGGCAATTATTCCAGGAGCTCCTGCAGATAAAGCGGGGTTGGTAGAAAATGATATTATTTTAGAGGTGAACGGTAAAAAGATTACTGAAAGTAGTTCACTGGCAAAACAAATTCAAAAGTATCAACCAGATGATGAAATTACGTTAAAAATCCTTCATGACGGGGAAGAAAAAACCGTTACCGCGATTCTAGAAGAATACCAACAATAAAAGAGGTCGGGCTTTGCATCAGGTCCCGGTTTTTAATTTTAAAATGCAAAACCGGGATTTCAAAAGCCCGACCTCTCATTTTAATCATTATTCTGTTGACACCTGTCGACATCCGATGTCAACCAGCTTAAATAAACAGAAAGAGCCCAGAGGGCTCTTTGTTATTTTGGTCTGCCTCTTGATTTTTTATAAGCGTTTGTTATACTTATAATAGTTTTTTGGTTTCAAGCTAAAATAAATGAAAGGAGATTTTTATGCAGGAAGAAGTATACATTTCAGTTGATATTGAAGCATCAGGCCCTGCTCCAGCGCCGGATGCGAAACCGATGTATAGCATGGTTTCGCTCGGCGCCTGCGTGGTAGGAAATACGTCGCAAACCTTTTATCGGGAACTTAAGCCAACAACTGATACCTATACCATCGATGCGCTTACTCATTGCTCATTTTCAGACGAGACAGCGAAGCGGATTCAGGAGTTGGGCGGCGGTCCGGAGGCAACAATGGCTGCCCTTTCTGAAACCGGAAACGATCCCCAAACAGCAATGCGATCGTTTGCCTACTGGGTACTATCGGTATCAGGCAAAAATCGACCGGTTTTTGTTGGATTTAATGCAACGTTTGATTGGATGTTTGTTCACCCTTACTTTCATCGCTTCCTTGGAAAGAGCCCATTCGGAATTAGCGGGCTCGACATAAAGTCGTACTATATGGGTATGATGAGGTGCCGTTGGGCTGAAACAACGAAACGAAGAATTGATAAACGATTCCGTACAAATCGCCGCCATACACACCATGCGCTTGATGATGCGATTGGGCAAGCACAAATGTTTGAAAAATTTTTACAGTATCAAAAACAGAAAGATTAAGGATTAGGTAAGGTTATCCACAGGAATTGCTATGCAAAAGATGTCCGACTTAAAAACTAAATTATATTGCAATTAGGAGGAAACCCTGACGCTCCCCACTTTTGGGGAGCTTCCTTTTTTTATTATCTTTTTTGTCATCCCACGCCCTTTGTCATCCTTTCTTGTCATCCCGCACTTCCTTTTTTTCTCACTCGCTC
>JALLOP010000043.1 GCA_027718005.1 Patescibacteria group bacterium AH-259-L07
TTTAATTTATGTAAATCTTTTTGTAATAATAGACTTTGTTAATCTAAGCAGATCTTCGATCCTCTAACGGGGTAAAAAGTTTTGGAACAAGTTCAATTAATATTTTATTTCTTGACAGTGTGCAGTATTTTTTAAATTCTGTAATATCTTTTTTACTAAATTCGTCTAAGTTTAAGCGTTCCCTTTTTATTATAGCTTCGGGCCGTATTCTTACTTTAAAGTATTTAATGTAAATATAGTCAAATAATGCTTTTGCCAGCGTTGCAACATAAATTGGTTCATCATTATAGAGCAGCCTTTCATAACCAATATATAATCTGGGTGATATTGAGTAATAGAAAAAATTATCCATTTTACTATAATACTTGCGGGTTGTTTTAGTAGTCATTGAGGTGACAGGAAACGTGACATCTGTTAAGATTCCATTATTCTGCAACACAAAAGTACTGGATACATATGAAGGATAGCGCAGTACATTTGCTAAGTAGTAAAGATAATGTAGATCAGTGCCGTGCTTCTTATGATATTCTTTGCTGACATAAAAGCCCTTTTTTAACCTTATAATAACTCCTTTTTTGTGCCAACGGTTTAATTTACGATAGATAGACTCTGTTTTTAGCAATGGCAAAAGAGCCTTAATATTTGAGGTTTTAAAATAGGGCAGGTTAGTCAGCATTGATAGTGTGTTGTTCATATTTCAGAATATGTACAGTTTATGTACATATTATAGAACATAAAAAAGATTGTGTCAAGAGAAAAATTGTGGAAAAATTGTGGTATAGGTGTGGATAATTTTTTTCTATTTTTTTCACTCAAAAAAACCGCCATTATGGCGATTTTTTAGGTGGGTGGATCCCGTTAGAGGATGGAAGACATTTCAACTCATGCCAAACTTTTTGTATCAATAAACTTTATTGAGATAGGTAAATCTTCAATCCTCTAACGGGATGGAGCGGGCGAGCGGAGTCGAACCGCCATCTTTTCCTTGGCAAGGAAATATAAGAACCGTTATACGACGCCCGCACATAACTTCATTCTAACAATATAACATTTTAGCACTAGATAAAATGTTGCCAAGTATAATTTTGTTAAATTGTTTAATTGTTAAGTTGCTAAATTGTCTTTTAGATATTTAATTACTTTTTGGTTGGTTAAAAGGTTTTTTAAATAGATTTTTCCGTCTTCAGTTTTGAAATGTTCTAACAGTTTTTCCTGGCCTTTATATACCTGCGCGAGTTTATCCATCTCTTGTTTAATTTCGTCGTCAGATATAATAATATTTTCCTGTTGTGCAATTGCTCTAATAGCAAGTGCAGTTTTAATTCTTTCTTCAGCTTGCGGCAGAAATTCTTTTCTGAAATCATCCTCTGTTTTTTTAATGCTTTGTAAATAATCATCAAATTTTGGCCCGTTTTCCTGCCCCGCTCTTTCAACAGATGCCTTAAGTTCATTAATCATTTTGTCAACTTCGTGATTTAATAATACTTCAGGCATTTCTTCAAAATCAGATTTCTCTGTTAATTGTTTTAAAATTTCTAATTCAAGACGCTGCTCTTGTTTTCTTTGTTCTTCATTTTCTAAATTTTGTTTGATTTTGTCCTTTAGTTCATCTAACGTTTTAAAATCGCCACAATTTTGAGCAAACTCATCATTTAATTCTGGAAGCTCAACATTATATATATTGTTTATTTTTGTTTTAAAATCAACCAGCTGGCCAGCAAGTTTTTTATCATAGTGATCAGCAGGGTATTGATGTGAAAATTCTTTTTCTTCACCTGCATGTGCACCAATAAAATTTTTACTTATACCGGGGAGCAGGCGTTCGTCTTGACCAAGAATAAGTGAGAAATTTTTTATATTTCCTCCTTCAATAGGAACGTTGTTGATAAAAAGATTAAGATCGACTTCAATGCGGTCGCCTGTTTTTGCGCCCTGGAGAGAAATAGTTTCTTTTCTGCGCGCCCATTGCAATTCTTTTAAGGCATTGTCTACATTCTCTGGATTTACTTGTATATTTCTTTTCTTTACTTTTATTTTTTTGTAATCGCCCAATGTTACGTTTGGCACTAAGGGAAGGGTAATCTTAAATATAAATGGATTATGCGGTGCTATTTTTTGAATTTCTATATGAGGCGGTCCAGCCGGATCTAGATTTTCCTGCCCGTCCGGCAGGCGGGCTTGTTTAATTATTTCAGGATATTTTTGATTTATGGTAATTTCTGCGGTTTTTTCTAATAATTTTGCTTCATTAATATATTGGCGCGCCATCTCAATCGGCGCCTTGCCTTTGCGAAAGCCAGGGATTTCAACACTTTTTGCCAATTCTTCTAATGCTTTGCCATTAAACGGCGCCATCTCTAATACTGATAACTCAACCATTATCTCAACCACATTTTTAGGTAATTTTTTTGTATTAATTTCCATAATTTTTGGTTGCTTGGAATATGCGTCTCCCGGAGACGCATATTTGTGTTCACTTGGAAACCGAGTTTCCAAGTTGCTTCAAAAGGGTCATTTAAAGTAGGGGCGCTATAATCAGAGCTATGATACTCATAAGCTTGATTAATATGTTAATTGACGGACCTGAAGTATCTTTCATGGGATCTCCCACGGTGTCGCCAACCACAGCTGCTTTGTGCGCATCAGATCCCTTGCCGCCTAGGTTTCCTGCTTCAATATATTTTTTTGCATTATCCCATGCTCCGCCTGCGTTTGCCATCATCACGGCTAATAAAAATCCCGTTACAATCGCGCCCATTAGCATGCCGCCAAGTGCTTCTTTGCCAAGTAAAAATCCAACTAGTATAGGGACGAGCACGGTAAGAAGCCCGGGAAGAACCATTTTTTGCAACGCTGCATGCGTAGCAATTTTTATACATCCTTTGTAATCAGCATGCGCGGTGCCCTGCATTAATCCTTTGATTTCCCTAAATTGTCTGCGCACTTCATTAACAATCTTCTCCGCGCCTTGGCCGACTGCCTTCATGGCTAATGCAGAAAATATAAACGGCATTAATCCACCAATAAAAAGGCCAACTACCACAACCGGTTTATTAAGATCTAGTACCGTAAGTCCTACAATTTGAATATAGCTTACTGATAATACCAGTGCGGTAAGTGCGGCTGAGCCAATAGCAAACCCTTTGCCAATCGCCGCAGTCGTGTTCCCCACTGCATCTAATTGTTCGGTCCGCTTACGTGTCTCATCTCCCATGTCTGCCATCTCTGCTATGCCCGCGGCATTATCAACAACCGGTCCATACGTATCCGTAGCCAAGGTAATCCCTAAGGTAGAAAGCATGCCAACCGCTGCAATACCAATGCCATAAATACCTACTAATTTATATGAGATTAAGAGTGCAGCGGCAACAACGATGACCGGAATAGCCGTACTTTGCATGCCTAAAGCTAGACCTGCAATAACATTGGTGCCCGCACCAGTTTTTGAAGAATGCGCCAGATTTTTTGTTGGCTTAAAATGATCAGACGTAAAATATTCAGTAATAAACCCAATAATAATACCAGCAATTAGGCCTGCCATTACCGCACCAAACATTGGTAAAGGCTGGATTGAGAATCTTTGTAAAATAATATATGCACCAATTACCATTAAAATAGAGGCAAGATAAATTCCCCGGTTTAATAGTTTTTGTGGGTCGCCTTTTTTCGCCAATAGAATCGCAAGGTTGCCTATTAAGCTCACCACAATCCCTAGTGTTGCTAAAAAGATCGGGATAAGGATTGCATGGACACCTACAAGTGCAATAGCTGTGGTTCCTAACACCATTGTTGCAATAATGGAATCAGAATAGCTTTCAAATAAATCCGCACCCATGCCAGCGACATCACCTACATTGTCTCCCACGTTATCTGCAATTACCGCAGGATTACGCGGGTCATCTTCAGGAATGCCTGCTTCTACTTTTCCTGCCAAGTCAGCTCCTACATCAGCTGCTTTGGTATAAATCCCACCGCCAACACGGGCAAATAACGCTACTGAAGAAGCTCCAAACCCAAATCCATAAATGATTTGCGGATCACCAAAGATATAATAAAGGCCCGCAACGCCTAAGAGACCTAGACTGGCGACGGTTAATCCCATAACTGAGCCAGAGGTAAACGCAATACGCAGTGCTCCCATAAGATTTTTTTGTGCTGCTTCTGCAGTCTTTAAGTTTGCCGTGGTTGCAATGCTCATCCCAAGGCCTCCGGCGAGTGCAGAAAAGAACGCACCGATCACAAAGGTAATGGCAAGCGGCAATGAGAGGAAATAAAATAAAAGAAAAGCCATAATAATTACAAAAAGAGCCAGAATTTTGTATTCTGCCCATAAGTATGCGGAGGCACCTTGCTTTATAAAAGAGGATATTTTAATTGCCTCTTGGTGGTATGCTTTTTTCTTTTTAATATGGAGCGCCAACAAAAAGGCAACGAAAAGTCCTACCAGTGCGATAATAAGAGGGAGATATATAAGCATAAAATTTATGATTCGACCGAAGGTCGTCCTGAAAGAGCGTAAGCGACTGAAGGATCTCATATCTTTGTAGTTTTGTGCAGTCTTGAGATCCCTCGTTCACTTCGTTCACTCGGGACGACACTACGTGTCGTTTATGGTTTAAGATTTTGAGCTTTTTTCCTCATCTTTTTCTTCCTTTTCTTTTTCTTTATCCTTTTCTTTGTCTTTTTTCTTTTTCTTGTTCGCCGCAGCCTTCTCGGCCTTCGTAGCCGACCCGCGCTCCGCCGAAGGCTTCGGCGAGGCGAGAGTTACTTCGGCGGAGGAGGCAGCGGAGGCGGATTCTGTTTTCTCTTTTTCTTTGGTTTCTTTTTTTGTAGACTTTTTGGTATCTGTTTTCTCTTTTTCATCTTCCTTCTTTTTCTTTTTTGTAGTTTCTTTATCTTTCTTTTTTTCTATTTTTTCTTTCGTTTCTTCTTTTTTTGCCTGCCCCGTAGGGAGCTTGCTCTCCTTCGGGGTTTCTTCTTTATCTTTTGTTTTTTCTTCTTTAATCTCGATTTTCCATCCGGTGAGTTGACTGGCAAGTCGTACATTTTGTCCAGCTTTTCCAATTGCTAAGGAGAGTTGATTTTTTTTCAGCTTAACAACCGCAGATTTTTCTTTTTTATATATCTTGAGCGAAGAAGCCTTGGCAGGAGCTAAGGAATTGGCAATAAATTTTTCTGGATCATCAGAATATTCTATAATATCTATTTTTTCTCCGCCAATTTCATTAATGATTGTTTGAATCCGTACCCCGCGCTGGCCAATTGCCGCGCCAATGGGATCAATTGATTCTTCTTTTGTCCAGACCGCAACTTTTGAGCGCGCACCAGCTTCTCGTGCAATCGCTTTTATTTCTACTACCCCGTTAGCAACCTCAGGTATTTCAAGCGCAAACAAATCTTTTAAAATATCAGGATGACGGCGAGATACAATAATCTCAGGACCTTTCGGAGTTTTATTAACTGCTAAAATATATACTTTGATTTTTTGATCTGTATAGTATTTTTCTGAGGGGACTTGTTCAAAATAGGGTAGGACAGCGGTTGCGTCTGATAAGTCAATAAAGACTGTCCGTCCTTCTTTTCGTTGAATCACCCCATTTATAACGGTTTCCACTTGTGTTTGATAGCGCTCAAAAATAGTTTCTCGTTCTGCTTCTCGCAATCGTTGAATAATTACTTGTTTTGCGGTTTGCGCTGCAATGCGGCCAAATTCAGCCGGGATTTCTAATTCTTGTCGTATGACATCCTCCATTTTTATTTTTTTTGCCTTGGGGTCTGTATTGTACCATGTACTATCTTTGCCCACCTCTGATATTTGGATTTCTAACTTTGGATTAAACCGTCGTTTTTCTTCTTCATCTTCCCCTTTTTCCGCTTCCTCTTGTTTTTTGGGCTCTTCCTCCTTGCCCTCCGTAGCTTCGTCAGAAGCGGAGGAGGGTTCCTCGGGCAGATCTTCAACCACTGTTTTTTCATCAAAAACTTTCATTTTTCCTGTTTTGGGGTCAAACTCGACAACAATGTTTTGTAGTTTGTTGCCAAAATCACGGCGGTATGCAGACGCAAGCGCCATCTCTATTGCACCAAGTACTTGTTCTTGTGAGAGTTTTTTTTCTTGGCAAATTTGTTCAATTGCTGCCATAATTGTTAGCTCTGCCATAGGTTATAGGGTTAAAATTAAACTAGCTTATCATTAAAGCTAGTTTAATTAGTATAACACATGAATAAAATAGAGCAACCCCTTATTTTCCAATCAATCTGGTATCATTTTCGATTTGGGTAATAAGCCAGTCGATTTTGTCATTTTCTGTTTCAAAGGGCTCAAGGATAGATATACATTGCTCTTCTTTTGTAAAAGGCGATGAATATAATATCTCTCCCCATCTGGCCTTAACATACCTGCCATAGCTCATTCTATGTTTGAGAACTGTTTTTATCACTTTTGCTCGTAGATGCACGCGGTTATCAGACGGAGCGACGTGCTTTATAGCATTAACCTCATCATCGGTAACGAGTTGTTTAACATGCCCATTTTTACGGAGCCGGAAGTAGATACTTTTTTCTGGATTGAGCTGGTGGTAGAGATAGGCAATACCGTCAACATCTTCATGATCGAGTGGCAAGCCTGTTTGTTCTTGCTGCTCTTCAACTGCGCTTTGTTTTATTCGCCAATCAAGCTCTTGATCGCATTCTCGGGGATCTCGCTTGAGCTTATCAGTCGTGTCCGCCCATATTTTTAAACCCAGTTTTTCTTCGTTGCTGAGAGAAACGTTTTCTGCAAATTTTAAGGCATTATGTAGATACATTTCTTGAAGGTTTATCCCGGTTACTTGTTGACCATTTGTTAACCTTACGAGCGCCTTACACGTTGGATCAGCAGAGATGGTCTGTAAAGCAGCGATTGGCGTTGCAAGTTGTGGCGCATTATTGAGCCAGCCTGCTTCAACCATTCGTAACAGAAAGCCAGTCGTACTAACTTTAAGGAACCGAGAGATTTCACTCATATTATTGTCGCCCGAGATGATATGGAATCGAAAGTATTGATCAGTTGTGTGTGACTCTTCGCGAAAGTGGATGAGTGGTCGATCTTTTTTACTCTTGACACCAAGTACTTTTCTAATAGAGATTGCGCGTTGAGAGATGTGATATTTTGCAGGCTCGTCTTTTCTTTTTCTAATGGCCCCTGCGCCGCAGAGGAGTGGTTTGCTGACAAAAAAGGCAGTTAAGCGTTTCGCAAGCGGTTGAAGCACCGTAGGATCTGGTTCTGAGCTGTTTGGATTTTTTGGTTTATTAAGAAGACGGCGCTCAATAAGGTAGTTTTCATGACACCCATTGCTTCCTCGTATCCATCCTTGCGAACTTTTCAAGACTTCTGCATATCCTTTTAATTTATCAAAAACAATTTGATTTCCTGCATTTTCATATTTGATTAACTCAATTACAGAAGTGCATTCAGGCGTTGCGAATTCCACCATATCTTCATCTATATAAAGACGCCCACCATTGAGCATAAAACAGTTATGAGTATCGGGCGCGTTTCCAATACACTGCCGTATAAAAAGGGGGTTCATTGGCGGATGTGCGACAAAACGATATTCACTTTCAATACCATACAAGCGTTTTTTCATGTTCTTCCTCCATTTACCCTGTTAAATAAAATCGAAATTTTAGGCCCGAGGCCTATTTAACAGGGCGAATTATCAAAGACCTATACTATAGAGTATAGCGTAAAAGTAAAAAGACAGCAAGAGCTTTTCTTGCTGTCTTTACTGCTCTGAGTTTTTATTCTCCTCCTTCTTTGTCGCTATGACGATATTTCTTGACATCTTTGAGCGTTTCTCTGGTTTTCTCCGGGTCGAGAAGATTACGGCGGCGACGGATTGGCAACGGTTCGTCTGTCTCAAAGGCCCTGCGTATTTTTCGTGTGCCAAGTTCTCTCGGATTGATTTGTTCTCGCTTTTTCATGACGTACCTCCTTCTCCTTCGAGTCTTTGAAATCTATCCCCTTCAACACTTCGCTTAAGAACACTTACCTCAAAGATAGCACGACCTTTTTGTTTTCGTGTCGCCCTGATTGCTTGTTTGATAAGCTTTATGCCAGTCTTTGTCGTGAGTTTTTGAAACGCTCTCCCCTTAAGACATTCATTAATTTTGTTCTTCAAGGAATTTGTATTACGGCCGATAATGACATATGGCTGATGGCGATAGTCTGGCTCTCCGGTATAGGAGATAACAATCAACTTATCTGTTTCTGGCGTGTGGTTAATTTCTGCGACGACAAGCTCCGTATTATAGGCTACGAGTTCAGGATAAGCATAAGCAGTATACATTTTTTCGCCAAGCATTATTGCGATGTCCTCTGCCCATACATTTTCTTCGTCATAGGAGAGCCCAGTGGTACTGGCAAGTTCAATCGCTGTGTCTATGAGTCTGTTAAAGCTTGCAGATTCACCAATAGCGCCAATGCCAATGCGATTATAAATTTCAGCTGTCTTACTGTAAATACTTGGATTTTCAGTAACAAAAATAATACCATCGTGTACGCTGGCAGCCACTAAGACAGTGGCATTGCTTATGTAGTGTTCAGCGTTTTGCTCTTTTTCTTTGCGCCATTCTAAAAACATATTCATTGCGCTTCTCCTTTCTGATTAATTTCTGAAAGTTTTTTCACCTCTTCCTCAATCGTATAAATTACTTTACCCGGGCCAACTGAGGTATTATATTGAGACAGTTTTAAGACGGTGAGAATTTTTTTGAGCGCTTCGGCCTGCGTTAATCCTTCTCGCCAATCAAGTTGTACATAGGGAGCACTATGGGGGGCACCTATACCAATTACTGTATGCTTAAGCGGAATTCTTGAACCGACCGTGTCAAAGAAATAAATAGTATGCTGATCAGCTAAGATTGGCTGGGCTTGTAGTCCGTCAGGGAGAGAACCACATAATTGAGCGATTAAGTGAGCGAGCACTTTTGCCTGGCCTTTAAAACTGAGTTTGACTCTTTTTCTCCGTTTCCGCTCAAAGTAATCTACTTCCATTTGGAACAGTTCAATTGCTGGTTGCATCGCTGCAACTGCGCCTGCCATACCAAGCAGGACATTATTATTAATCGCAAATACTTTTTCCATGTCCTCAGAAAAGATTTGATGGCCCAGGGTCACACGCGTATCACCTGCCATGATCACACCCTTATCATATTTAATCGCTGCTACGACAGTGCCACTGAGTGGTTCCTGTTTTGTATCATTCGTAACGCCTTGCATTGCTTGAGCATACTCTTCCACGAGTTTTTTGTAGTGCATGAGCTACCTCCGTTTTCTTTTCAGGATGTGCGCCTGAATTTTTTTGAAAAGAACCTGAGATTGTTCTTTCCCATGTAAGGGATTGTCTAACAAAGATATAATAGCATGGTACTGTTTTTGTGTCAAGTGCGCTTTGGCGCGTTCGTGTACTGGCATATAAAATACTTCCCAATCCTGTATTGTGTTAGGCCAGTGGGTAATAATATATGATCTGATGTAGGCACGCGTATCTTCTACTGTATTTGTTATAAAATAATCAATTTCGTCATCAGTAACCAGCCGTTGGATAAATCCCGTTTCAACCAGCGGCGCATGGCTGCTATTGCGCGGATCAAGATCGTGATAGAGAATATCAAGGAGCTCGAGTTCTTCGGGTAAGAGATGCAATCGTTGCTTACCTTCTTGTATGAGTGTATATTTTGTTGGCGAATCAAGATATCCAGCTAACAGCAGGGGGTCTTGCTCGTATACATTAAGCGCCCATAAGCACTTTTCCACCACATCTTTTTCTTCATCCGTTGATTTATAATGAGTAACATACTGCTTCGCTAATGTTACATAGAACCGTAGGATATCAATAGCACGCATCTCATTTTCATTGGTGAGCGTCACTGTTTTTTTGCCGCTTATATCTTTTGAGATTGCTTTTAAAGCGCTTACTGGGTATGCAATGATTGGTTGATCATGAATACAATCATCTTCTAACATTTTTAAAATAATCCCGCTCAACCCGAGACGGAAATATAAGCTCCAGTCGCAGAGATTCGCATCACCTGAAATATCATGAAGTCGCGCAAACCGTTGCGGATCAGCATGGGGTTCGTCCCGGGTATGAATGATCGGTCTGTCATGTGTTGAAGAAGCGCCCATCACCTTAGTAATAAAGTCAGCGCGTTGAGACATCTGATATACTGATTTTTGCTGTTGATGATTGCCTTGTGCCATTCGATACTTTCCGGCCCCACAGAGAATTTGTTTAACAACACGAAAGGGAACCAGTTTATTTTGAACATTTGTATCAGTCATTAATTCATTAAATGTTTTTCTTGTGATAAGATAGTTTTCATGCGATCCCCACGTCTTCCCTTTAAGATTACAATTGTTTTTGCGTACTGCTATTTTTTCTCCTAAACGTTGAGACACCTTTTGGGCTGCTTTAAATATAAGTCTATTGCCGGCTTTATCTGTTCGTATTGCATCTTTGATAGAGCGGCATTCAGGGGTAGCGTATTCCAAGTGAGGATAGTCAACATATATTCGTGCGCCGTTGGGAAGAAAATATCCGTTTTCTAATTCAATGTTTTCTTTCTGTATTATTTTTTGAAGCTTTTTGCGTGCCTGAGGAGTCGTTGTATCCCATAACGATGATGAGTGAGAAGGTTTGAGGTTGAAGAATTCGCGCATGACCTGCAAAAACAAATTAAGCTCTTTTGCATCAGCTACCATATTTTGGGCATCTCGCTCTGGTAAAATAATAGACCATTCAGTTTCTATCCCATACACTTTTTCAAGTGCCATGTTTTTCTCCTTTTTATTGAAGTAGGTTTTTCAAATATCTATGGTAAGTGTACTGCAATTATTTTTTTTGTCAATATAAAAATGAAAAGGGCGTGTCA